>NZ_FQWR01000044.1:0-8203 GCF_900129735.1 Fibrobacter sp. UWCM
AGGCCGTACCCCCTTTATTGTGATAATTATGTAAGCATTTTTATTGGTGTTGGTAAACTCTTTTTTAGATTTATAACAAAATATTAACCGAGAATACCTATGAACAAGAATTCCCAGATTTCGTTGTTCGGTAGGGCAGCCCTGTTTGCTCTTGCTTCTACGGCAATGCTGTTTGCCCAAGAGCCTGCCGCCGCTCCTGCCGGTTCTGTTGAACCTGAAACTGCAACCGCGCCTGCCGCCGCAACTCCCGTGGCAGAAGCTCCGGCCCCTTCGACTGAGCCGGCAGTTGCCGCAACCGAGGGTGGCGAAGCCAAGACCGCATCTATCTTTGTGCAGGACCCGGCCATATTCCACCAGCGCCAGGCCGACTTGGAAAAGTTGAAGGGAAGCCTCCAGAATGTGAACGAGGGTCTCGATTCCCTGCTCGCCGACGCAAGCCACATCGCCAAGATGAACGACCAGTGTGCCGCGGTGAGCATCAACGACGTGATGGGCGACGAGTGCTGGACCTTCTATCAGGTCGAGTTGCCCGCCTTCGAAGAGAAGTACATGCAGGTTACCGGCGAGGTTCGCCTGGGCCACATGGAAACCGCCCGCGGTCTCGAGGACCGCAAGCTGCAGATTAACGCCTGTGTGGACGCTCTCTACAGCTTCGCCGCGTCTAAGGACCAGTTCCTGAACCTCAAGGGCGGCGTGTTCCTGGAACCGCTCGCCAAGGGCTTCGAGGCCCATTACGATTTCACCCTGCAGTACGAGCCCAACCACCGCAAGAACGCTCTCGCTATTGCCCAGAAGTGGGGCGAGACCTGCCGCGAGATGGTCGTGCGCCAGGATGGGGAAGGCTTTGCCCCGTACTTCATTGAACGCCTGGATAGGCTGAACAAGGACCTTGCCCGTGACGGCTCCCTGGCCATCTACAAGGTAGATACCGCCGCCGCTCCGACGGTCTATATGGATATCGCGAAGCCGGTCCGCAGTGCCTACTACCTGAACGGTGTCAAACTGTTCCACAGCCGCATCGCCGCGGGCCCCGTAGACGAAAGTAACATCCGCATCAAGTTCGAGAATGGTGCTGCCAAGGTCGAGGGCGCCGAGGTGGTTGTCCAGCACGGCAAGCCGCAGCAGTTCAAGGGTGCAGTCCAGTTCGCCGAGAAGGCCGCGATGATGAACGGTCGCTGGATCTGGGAAAACCAGGGCAATACCGAAGGCGTTGACTTTGGACCGGTTTACGATGCCGATTCGCTTGCCACCGCGCAGGCCGAACAGAAGGCCGCCGAGCAGAAGGCTGCCGAGGAAAAGGCCGCCGAGGAATCCAAGGCCATCGAGAGCCGCCGCGGTACGCACTTCTCTCCCTGGGCCGCGGTTTCGGGCGTGTTCGCTCCCTATGGCGACAAGAGCCGCATAGGCTTCAAGGACGTAGAAAAGAACGACCTCGTTATTTTCGCCGACGGTGCCGCCGCCGCGCGCGTAAGGCTCAACTTTGGCGAGACCGGCGACGGCTTCATTGCCGTGGGCGCGGGCGGTTACATCGGTGCCGCGTTCAAGGGCGGCCTGCTGCGCTTGTACGTGGCGCCTCTCGCACAGCTCGAACTGGGCTACAAGGACTTCGGTATCCGCGAGACTGCCGTGATTGCAATTCCCGAGGATGACTCCAAGGAATGGATGCAGTTCAGGAGCGGCGTGTTCTACAAGTTCGGCTTCGTGGGCGTGGAAATCGGCCACGACCTGATTACAAACTTTGGCCAGGGCGGCTATGTTTCCGTCTTCTTTGAAATGTAATGGAGGGCAAGATGAAGATTTTTAAGAAATTGCTCGTTGCCGGCGGTGCCGCTTCCATAGCCTTTACCGCATGCTCTATTGTTGATGAATACGACCAGGAACTGGTCGACAGGTACGAACAGGCTGTCCAGGACGAGAAGGATTCCGTGAAGCAGGCCGAACAGGATAGGAAGGATTCCATCGCGAACCTCGACTCCGCGACCTGCCCCGAAACCTTCACGGATACCCGCGACGAGAACGTCTACGACATCGTGCGCATCTACGACCCCGAGGTCGACAGCAAGGCCCGCTGCTGGTTCAAGCAGAACCTGAAGTACGATGCGAAGGACGATTCCCGCTGCCTCGACGACGACAAGAAGAACTGCAAGGTTTACGGTCGCCTGTACCTGGGTTCCGCAATTAAGAAGGGCGTGTGCCCCGAGGGTACCCGCGTTTCTACCTCGGAAGACTGGGAACACTTGCTCAAGGTTGTTGACCCCGACGAGAACTCCTCGTACATCCTGAAGAATGCCGAGGAATGGATTGCCGGCGGCAGCGCTTCCAAGGCGACCGACAAGTACGGCTTCAGCGCCGTGCCCGGAGGCTTTTACGATGATGACGAGGAAGAGTACACCGAGGAATTCCACAACGATGGTCACTGGTGGGTCTACTCCAAGGATTCGTTCAAGTACGTGAGGATGTCCGCCGATGATAACCTCTACGAGTTCAGGACTATCGACGCCTACAACTCCGAAGGCATCGGCCTCTCTGTCCGCTGCGTGCTCGAGTCCAACCACTCCATAGAGGCCGACACTTCTTCCAGTGAAGGCGACAAGTCCTCGAGTTCCGAAGGGGACGGTGAAGTCAAGAGCTCTTCTTCCGAAGGCTCCTCCGATACCGAGAGCTCCTCTTCCGAAGAAGTCGACCCGGAAGATGTCATTGTCCCCCAGAACGACGTGAGCATTGACGGCGTGTCGCAGAAGGGTCCGTTCATCAAGGGTACTACGGTGAGCGTCTACGAACTGGATAACGGTCGCAACCTGAGCCCCAAGGGCACCGCTTTCCCCACGGAGATTACCACCGACGACGGAAAGTTCAAGCTTTCCAACCTCAAGCTGAAGTCGCAGTTCGTGTACCTCGTGGCCGAAGGCTACTACCGCAACGAGGTTACGGGCAAGGGAAGCGTTGCCCCCATAACGCTCCGCGCCGTATCTGACTTGACCAAGATGAAGACCATCAACGTGAACCTCCTGACCCATCTGGAATTCTTCCGTGCCGAATACCTCGTGGTGAACAAGGGCATGCGCGTGAGCAAGGCCAAGATCCAGGCCGACAAGGAAATCTTCAAGAACTTCTTTATCGACGCCACGGAATTCAAGGCTGCCGAAAAGCTCTCCGTCGTAGGCTCCTCCGACGAAGATGCCGCATTGCTCGCCCTTTCCGTGATTTTCCAGGGCGACTTTACGGAAGCGCAGTTGACCGATGTCATCAACACCTTCAAAGATGAAATCAAGGACCAGGAAAAGGGCGAATGGAAGAACGATTCGCTCAAGACAGTGCTTGCCGACTGGGTCGCGAACGCCGAATTCAAGGACCATTTCAAGAGCATCCGCGATAACGTGGAAGGCTGGGGCCTGGGCAAGCCGGGTAACTTCGAAAAGTACCTGACCAACTTCTGGCTCACCATGTACGAGATGGACCCCTGCACCAGTGCAAGCGAGGGCAAGATTACCTGGACCGAGAACAAGTACAGCAAGAACAAGAAGGAATCCAAGACACGCTTTGTTTGCAAGAGCGGCAACTGGGAACTCGCTACCGACCTGGAAAAGGATACCGAGGGCTGGACTTCCGGTAAGGATGGCCAGGTCAAAAATGGTAAGGTCAATACGGACTCTGTGTATGTGTACGATGGTGCCGCCTGGCGCAAGGGCAATGTGCTGGATAGCACGCTCGGCATTGGCGCCTGCTATACCAAGGCCAATCGCGACCTCAAGAAGAGCGCTACCGATGGCGAATGGTATATCTGCGATATGGACAGCGCCAAGTGGGTCAACACCCACAACCTGAATTCGTACTTCGCCAAGTTTACCCCGGACGACAAGCTGAGTTTCTTCAACACCGCTATAACCGACGTGGCGAACGACACCATGATAGACCCGAGAGACGGCCATGTGTATAGGACGGTGATGATAAAGTTCTTCAATGCGGCATTACTCCATGATGATAGCCTTGTATGGATGGCTGAAAACCTGAACTACGAACCCAAGCCTACGGACAAGGCCTATGGCCAGTCCTGGTGCTACGGCGACCTGGACTACAACTGCGAAATCGCGGGCAGGCTGTATAGCTGGGTAGGTGCCATGAATATGGATGCCAAGTATTTTGAAACCGAAGTTACTGAAAATCTGGAGTCCCATCAGGGGATTTGTCCTGACGGCTGGGTCATCCCTCATGACGGTTATTTAGCTGCTTTCGAAGAAATATCCGAAAATGGTGGCGAAATAAAAACGAACTTCACAGGTGCATGGAAGACTGCTGACAATAGTTATGGTTTTTCTGCGATACCCTCTGGCTACCGTAGTGCGTCTGGAGGTACCTATTCCGATGCTGGTAGTACGTTTACCATGTGGACTACTCTAAATGAAATGGCTGAAGCGGAAACTTTTAATGTGTATGATGCAAAGGTGAATGAAGCCATTGATGTTTCCAAGCACATTGGTGCAGCAGTACGCTGCGTGAAGTTGCCGACTCCATAACTTTACACGAAGGTCCATTCTAAAACCAAACGGAGACCCGTCATGAAGTCCTTGATCCGTTTTCTCTCCGCGTCAAGCACTTGCTTGATGTCATCCTCGCCCATTCGGCTTGCTCAGGGCAGGCTCCAGCGAGGATCTGTACGTCTTGTTTCTGCATTTGTCGCTGCACTTGCCTTCGGGCTAATTGCCTGTGGCGAAGAAACCACCGAGAACGTCACGAACATCAACCAGATGGGTCTCGATGTTGTCGCATCGGTCAAGGACCTTCCGGAATGTACGTCGGATAACGACGGTAGCATGGCCTTCGTGAAAAAGGAAAACGGCACACGAGTCTGCGTTGACGGAGACTGGGTCGCGTCAAGTGACACGGTCTTCGTGAGCAGCGGTGAGATTAGCTGCAAGACGGTTGAACTCTCTGACAAGAGTGGCCTGAAAATCGTCTGTAACGGGGATTCCATTGGCGTGGTGCTCAACGGCGAAAAAGGCGACAAAGGCGACGACGGCGCTCCGGGTGCCAACGGCAAGGACGGCGCACCTGGTGCAAAAGGCGACAAGGGTAATGATGGCGTCAACGGAACTAACGGTACGAACGGCACGGATGGTCACGACGGTGTCGGTTGCTCTATCGGAAACCGGACTGATTCTACGGTGGCAATCGTATGCGGAGCGGACACGGTTACGGTGAATATTGGCAGTCATTCGGCGGAGTCCGAGGAATGCGAGGAGATTGAAGCCGAAGACTGCATAGCCCCTTCGGATGAAGTGAGCCTCAGCGGCGTGAGCCAGAAGGGTCCGTTCATCTCGGGCACGGATGTTACAGCGTACGAACTGCAGAACGGCAGGTCCCTCAAGCAGACCGGTAAGACTTTCGGTGGTAAGATTGAGAACGATGACGGTTTGTTCAACATCAAGACAGTCTCTCTGATGAGTAACTACGTGTATATAGTTGCAGATGGCTTTTACCGTAATGAAGTTACGGGCGAGAATAGCGGCACTTCCATCAAACTCCGTGCAATTACCAATTTGAGAAATCGCAATATGGCGAACATCAATTTGCTGACGCACTTGGAATACGACCGCGTGCAGTACCTGGTTACCGTGATGGATTCCTCCGTCCTCAAGTCGAAAATGGCTGCCGAGAAGGAAATCTTCTCTACCTTCAACATCAATAATTTCGGATTCATAGGTTTTGCCGAGGATTTCAATATTTTCCAGAAGGGAGAAGGCAATGCGGCGCTGCTTGCAATTTCGATATTGTTGCAGGGCGACCGCAGCGAGTCTGGCCTTACCAACCTCCTGACGAATTTCAGTATCGACCTGCGTAAGGACGGCTCGTGGGACGACTCGACGACCAGGGCGAAGATGGCCGACTGGGCGATGCAGGCGGATACCTCGGGTAAGCTGGGAACTATCCGTGGCTATGTGAAGGGCTGGGGCCTTGGAGATGGAACTGTGCCTGACTTCGAAAAATACGTACGTACATTCTGGAGTGTCGAGAATGGCCTCGGTGTCTGTGGTACCAGCGAGAATCCGATAGGAACGGTGAAACATATATCTAATCCTAGATCCGAATACTATGCGAAAGACTATTTTTCCGCCGATACCGCAGGCCGCAAGCTCCGCTTTATCTGTGTGGATGCAGACAGTGCCAAGTGGCGAGTGGCGACGGAAATAGAAAGTGACAAATACGCTTGGATTTCGGAGAATGGATCGGAGCCTGATGTGAATGGAACGTTGCTGATTGGACCTTTTACGGGCGATACGATGGTTTGGGATGCTGACACGCTTAGGTATGCCGATAGTTCTGAAATAGCCTGGAACATAGGGTGCGTCAGTTATTATAAGGATACGAACGTTGTTATGGGCGTATTGAAGTCTAATTATACCTGTACTTCTAATGGATGGGAATTCGATTCGGTTAATGTAATTACAGATACCGCGGATGGAAAAACATACAGGACTATTAAGATTGGCAATCAGTACTGGATGGCGGAAAATATGAGTCGCGAACTTACAAGTGGTAGCTATTGTTATGATAGCAAACAGCAAAATTGCCTGATCTATGGACGTCTATACACAATTGGGGCGGCTAAGACTATCTGTCCCGAGCGATGGAGGTTGCCAAGTAATGACGATTGGACGACTTTGTTTAATGCTGTTGGGGGGATAGATGGAGCTGGCAGAATGCTCAAATCTTCTTATATGAATGGAGATAATAGATATGGATTCGATGCGTTGCCTGGTGGATATTATGGTCCAGCAACTACTGGATTGGGTGTTGGCAATTCATACTATAATGTGGAAAACCAAGCCTATTTCTGGAGTAGTACATCTTCGCCTAGCGACTATCCTTACTATGTTTTGTTAGGAAAGCTTTTGAATTATGCTCAGTTGAATGTTTCATCTTCGAGTAGTGCAATGCGACTCTCGGTTCGTTGCGTGATGGATTAAAAAAGAATACAAATCTTGAGGAACTGTCCTATGAAGTCTTTGATCCGTTTTCTTTCCGCGTCACACCGAAGCCCCGTAGGGGCAAGTGTGTCCACCATGACCCGCGCCTTGACATTGGGCGTCGTTTCCCTCCTCGCGGCCTGCGGTGACGACATTACCGAAATCAACGCGAACGTGGGCGCAATCAAGTCCACTGACGATCTGCCTGCATGTACCGAGGATATCGCGGGCCAGACGGCCTTTGTCAAGGAAACGCACGAGTTTCTCGGTTGCGACGGCAAGGAATGGATGGCGCTTGGCGCGAACACGGTGAGCGTGGGCGACAACGTCTGTACCTCCACGAGCCTCAGCGACGGTACGGGCTTCGAGATTTTCTGTAACGGGGAATCCATCGGCACGGTGAAAAACGGCAAGGACGGTGCCGACGGTAAAGACGGCGCTGATGGTGAGAACGGTAAGGACGGTGCACCCGGTGCTAAAGGCGACAAGGGTGATGACGGCACCAATGGTAAGGACGGCGAGCCGGGTGCAAAAGGTGACCCGGGCGAACCCGGCAAGGACGGCGCCAACGGCGCTGGCTGTACCATAAAGGAATCTACTGCCCTGACCGCTACCATCGCTTGCGGCTCCGAGACTTTCACGATGGACCTGACGGGCTACACGGAACAGCCCGAGGCATGCGACGCTAACGTGAGTGCCGAGGACTGCGCTACTCTGGATAGTGCTATTAGCCTGAGCGGCGTGAGCCAGAAGGGCCCGTTCGTTACCGGCACGGATATTACGGCGTACGAACTGCAAAATGGCAGGTCTCTCAAGCAGACCGGCAAGACGTTCGGCGGCAAGATTGAGCGCGCCGATGGCACGTTCGACATCAAGACTGTCAAGCTGAACAGCGCGTTTGCCTACATTGTGGCGGACGGCTTCTACCGCAACGAGGTGACCGGCGAGAACAGTTCTGCCGCCATCAAGCTGCGCGCGTTGACCAACCTGAAGGGACGCTCCTCCGCGAACATCAACCTGGTGACCCATTTGGAATACGACCGCGTGCAGTACCTTGTCACGAGGAAGGATTCTTCTGTAACGAAGGCGAAGATGGCCGCCGAGAAGGAACTCTTCGCCGCGTTCGGTATCGACAATTCGGGTTTCGAAGGCTTGGCCGAAGACTTGAACGTGCTCAAGGAAGGCAAGGGCAACGCCGCCCTGCTCGCAATCTCCGTTCTCCTTCAGGGCGACCGCAA
>NZ_FQWR01000035.1:0-18728 GCF_900129735.1 Fibrobacter sp. UWCM
TATACCACTTAACAAGAAAAAAGGATATATTTTAACTTAACCGGTAATGAATATGGTTGTTCATGAACCCACTATTAAAAAACCTACAAATCCAATTGGCGACCAAACTTGGATGGCTGAAAATCTGAACTTTGACCCTGGCCAGGGCGGTTCGGGTGATTACAAGTATAGATGGTCATGGTGTTACGATAATAAGAAAAAAAATTGTGATGTGGGCGGCCGTCTATACACATGGGCGGCGGCCATTGACTCCTTGAAGCTGGCGAATGATGTGGAGAATCCGATAGAATGTGGCGATAGAAAATACTGTGATTCGCTCCCAGCTAGAATTCGGGGTGTCTGTATCGAGGGATGGCATTTGCCTAGTAGAGATGAATGGAATGATTTGATTATGATGGCGGTTGATACTGCTAATGCGGGTAGAATATTCAAGTCACTGACGGGTTGGGTTAATGGAGGTAATGGTACAGATTCTTTGGGCTTCTCTGCTTTACCTGTTGGTTATTATCAAGACAATGGTAAATATTATGGAGCGGGGGGTATTTCGCGTATGTGGAGTTCTCAATCAGTTAATGATTTGTTTGCCACAGAAATGGGATTTAATAGTAACAGTAATGGCTTTGTCCTCAATTTTGGGGTCGGATACAAGAGTTTTGCGTATTCTGTTCGTTGTGTAAAGGACTAGCAGTGAGGCGAGCGCAGCGCAGAAATGCTGGCTTTTCTGCATTGCCGAGCCGAGCAGCGAGGGACTACATAGTAGTCCCCTAGCAGGGCGCATGGATTGCTTCATCCCTGTTCGGGGCTCGCAATGACGTAATTCGGGGTTTTAGGGGCGGAGCCCCTAGGCGTGGGGGTAGCGGAAGACTTGACTTGGACCCTATCGCTTCGCTCCAGGGTGACATAAGTCAAGGCTGCAGCGAGGGGGAGGCTTCCCCCTTTTATGGTGGATTCTATCGCCTTCGGCTCCAGAATGACGTTTTTGGGGCGTTTTGCGTGGAAAAAACTTATAATCTTTCGTCTTTCGTCTACCAGCGAAGCGGTCTTTCGTCTAATTTACTATCTTTCCCCCCGGAAACATTCTAATTAACAGAGGTTCAAAAAATGAATTATTTCAATTCTATCCCTATGCGTCGCCAACTTGAAGAAATTGGCCACTGCCGTTTCATGGAACATTCTGAATTCAGCCGTGGTGTTGAAGCCCTCAAGGGCAAGAAGATCGTGTTCGTCGGTTGCGGTGCCCAGGGTCTCCATCAGGGTCTTGACCTGCGCGATAGCGGCCTCGACGTCTCTTACACGCTCCGCAAGGAAGCCATCGAACAGAAGCGCCAGTCCTGGAAGAACGCTACTGAAAACGGCTTCAAGGTCGGTACCTACGAAGAAATGATTCCGGATGCAGACCTCGTTTGCAACCTCACACCGGACAAGCAGCACCACAACGTGATTCCGGCCATCATGAAGCTCATGAAGAAGGGCGCCGCCCTCTCTTACAGCCACGGCTTCAACATCGTCGAAGAAGGCCAGGAAATCCGCAAGGACATCACCGTGATCATGGTCGCCCCGAAGGGCCCGGGTTCCGAAGTCCGTAGCGAATACGTTCGCGGTTTCGGTATGCCCTGCCTTATCGCTGTGCACCCGGAAAACGACCCCGAAGGCAAGGGCTGGGACTACGCCAAGGCTTACGCCGCTGGCCTCCATGCCGACCGTCCGGGCGTTCTCGAAAGCTCTTTCGTCGCCGAAGTGAAGTCCGACCTCATGGGCGAACAGACCATCCTTTGCGGTATGCTCCAGACCGGCACGATCCTCTGCTACGACAAGATGGTGAAGGATTTCGGCGTTGAACCGGCTTACGCGGTCAAGCTGCTCCAGTACGGCTGGGAAACCATTTCCGAAGCCCTGAAGCACGGCGGCATCACCAACATGATGGACCGTCTCTCCAACCCGGCCAAGATCCGCGCCACGGAACTCGCCGAAAAGATGAAGAAGATCATGAAGCCGCTCTACTGCGAACACCAGGACAACATCATCTCTGGCAAGTTCTCCAGCACCATGATGGTCGACTGGGAAGCCGGCGACAAGGATTTGCTCAAGTGGCGTGGCGAAACGGGCGAGCTCGAATTCGAAAAGGTCGAAGCTACCGACAAGGTCATCACCGAACAGGAATACTTCGACCGCGGCGTTCTCATGACCGCCATGATCAAGGCCGGTGTGGAGCTCGCATTCGAAACCATGTGCTCCGTGGGCATCAAGCCGATGAGCGCCTACTACGAATCTCTCCACGAAACTCCGCTTATCGCGAACCTCATCGCTCGTAAGAAGTTGTACGAAATGAACCGCGTGATCAGCGACACCGCCGAATACGGTTGCTACCTGTTCGCCAACAAGTGCGTGCCTCTGCTCGCCGACTTCATGAAGAACGAAGTGAAGAAGGACGACATCGGCGCTATCTACGGCGAAGGCAAGACCACCGCTGTGGATAACGAAGAACTGATCAAGGTGAACAAGAACATCCGTCAGCATCCGGTGGAAGAGGTCGGAGCTTGGCTGCGTGAACGCATGTCCGGCATGACCCGCGTTGTCTAAGCTTCGCGATACTGCGTTGTGGCTGCGCTCACGTACGTTTTAGTACGCTACGCGCATCCACGCCTTGTCTCGCTTGCTTATACTTAGCGGGAAAGACGTTGCGGCCTCGCTATACTCGCTTATCCAAGCTTTCGGAAAGAAGTGTAAAACTGGCTGTAATGAACATTTTCAAGAGCCTGTCAAGTTAACGCTTGGCGGGCTTTTCTTATAGAAAAAATCGATAACTCCGCATAAAAACATTGTATTGGACGGGGTGAAAATCGCGTTCTATATTTGGCAGCACCAAAAGTTGTACGGAGATGCTGTGAAGATAGAACGGCTTAAAACGGATTTGCTGATTATAGGCGGCGGGACGGCCGGCTGTTATGCGGCTATTACTGCCGCGTCAAATGCCGCGGAAAATAAAGGTGCTGGGGTACAGGATGCCGCGAACCTCAAAGTTCTTGTCGTCGAGAAGGCGAACATCAAGCGGAGCGGTTGTCTTGCCGCTGGCGTGAATGCCTTGAACGCCTATATTACCGAAGGCCGCACGCCCAGGGATTATGTGGAATATGCGAAAAAAGATGCCGACGGAATCGTGCGCGAGGATTTGCTCTATTCCATTTCGGAGAGGTTTAACGAAGTCACGGCGCACCTGGAAAAGCTGGGCCTGGTCATCTTGAAGGACATGGACGGCAAGTATGTGACCCGCGGGAACCGCAACATCAAAATCAACGGCGAGAACATCAAGCCGATTCTGGCTGCGGCTGTCGCGAAGGCGCCGAACGTTCAGGTGCTGAACCACGTGAACATTTTCGATTTTTCCGTTCACGACAACAGGATTGACGGCGCGTTCGGTTTCGGGATAGAGAACGATACTTTTTACGCAATCGAGGCGCGCGCGGTCATTGTCGCGACGGGTGGTGCAGCCGGGCTTTACCGCCCGAACAACCCGGGATTTTCACGGCACAAGATGTGGTACCCGCCGTTCAATACGGGCGCGGGTTACGCGATGGGAATCCGTCACGGTGCCGAGATGACGACTTTCGAGATGCGTTTTATTGCGCTCCGTTGCAAGGATACGATTGCCCCGACGGGCACGCTCGCGCAAGGCGTTGGCGCCAAGCAGGTGAATGCGCTCGGAGAAGTCTACGAGACCAAATACGGGATTTCGACATCGGAACGCGTTTACGGGACGGTGGCCGAAAATCTGGAAGGCCGCGGGCCGTGCTATTTGCGCACTGTCGGGATTACGCCTGAACAGGAAGAATCGCTTTTGAAGGCTTACCTGAACATGGCTCCATCGCAGACGATTCGCTGGATTGAAAACGGCACGCCGTCGAAGGCGAATGTGGAAATCGAAGGAACGGAACCCTACATCGTGGGCGGCCACACCGCAAGCGGTTACTGGGTCGATACAAAGCGTGCGACGACCATCGAAGGGCTCTATGCCGCTGGTGACGTTGCTGGTGGTGCTCCGCAAAAGTATGTGACGGGGGCCCTTGCTGAAGGTGAGATTGCGGCGAAAAGCGCGGTGGAATATATAGAGAGTTTGTCGGCCCTTCGGCTGATTCGACAAGCTCATCAACCAGCTCAGGGACCTGACGTGCAATTTAAGGTTGCTGAGCATGCCGAAGCAACCATTAAGGAGGGCGAGATTGAAAACCACATCGCAGAAATCGAGAAGTTCCTCAATAACAAGAACGGCGCGGACACCGCTGAAAGTCTTGAAGAAGCAATGCAAGTGGCTATGGACGCTTATGCAGGCGGTATCAAGACGGGCTATCGTTATAGCGAAAATCAACTAGCGATTGCCCGCAAGGAAATCGAGAAAATCGAGGCCCGTGTGGGCGCCTTGCATGCAGACGACTTGCAAGAGGTCATGTACATCTACGAACTCAAGGAGCGCTTGACGGTCTGCAAGAGCGTGATTGCGCACCTGGCTGCCCGCCACGAAACGCGTTGGCACAGCTTCGCCGAAAACACCGATTATCCCGAAAAGGACAACGAACGTTTCCGCAAGTACGTGAATTCCCGTCTCGAAAACGGACAAATTAAAATCATCTTGCGCGAACTCACTGCAGAAGGGCAAAGGAACTATGAGCATCAGCATTGATCAAGGCAAGTGCATCGGTTGCGGTCGCTGCCACGACGTTTGCCCCGGCACGTTAATCAAGATAAACGAGAACAAGAAAGCGTTTATCAAGTACCCCAAGGACTGCTGGGGTTGCACATCGTGCATCAAGGAATGCCCGGTCCATGCCATCAGCTTCTTTCTCGGCGAAGACATTGGTGGCAAGGGCTGCAAGGTGCATACCGAAAAAGTCAAGGGCGAAAAGAACGATATCGTGCGGTGGTTTTTTGAACTGAATGACGGAAGCGTCAAGACTATCGATATCGACCCCAAGGAATCAAATAAGTATTAAAAGAATTCACAACAATCGTCATTCCGGACTTGGCCCGGAATCTTAATGGAGATTTAATTTGAGCGAATTATCACACCTCGACGAGCTGGAAGCCGAAGCCATCTACATCATCCGCGAAGTCGCTGCAGAATGCGAGAAGCCGGTGATGCTTTATTCTATCGGCAAGGACAGTTCCGTCATGTTGCATTTGGCCATGAAGGCCTTTTACCCCGAAAAGCCGCCTTTCCCGTTCTTGCACGTGAACACCACGTGGAAGTTTCGCGAGATGATTGAGTTCCGTGACCGCACGGCGCAAAAGCTCGGCATCGAGATGATCGAGTACATCAACCAGGATGGCGTCAATCGCGGAATCAACCCGTTTGACCACGGCGCGGCATACACCGACATCATGAAGACGCAGGCCTTGAAACAGGCTTTGAACAAGTACGGCTTCACCGCGGCGTTTGGTGGCGGGCGCCGTGACGAGGAAAAGTCTCGCGCGAAGGAGAGAATCTTTTCGTTCCGCAATTCCGCGCACGCCTGGGACCCGAAAAACCAGCGCCCGGAAATGTGGAAACTTTACAACACGAAAATAAACAAGGGCGAAAGCATCCGCGTTTTCCCGATTTCGAACTGGACCGAAAAGGATATCTGGCAGTACATCAAACGCGAAAAGATTGACATTGTTCCGCTGTACTTTGCGGCCCCGCGCCCGGTCGTGGTGCGCGACGGCAACATCATCATGGTGGACGACGACCGCTTCCCGCTGCGAGAAGGCGAAACGCCCGAAATCAAGTCGGTGCGTTTTCGCACGTTGGGCTGCTACCCGCTCACGGGCGGCATCGAATCGACTGCCACGACACTTGATGAAATCATTGACGAAACCTTGAGCGCGGTATCTTCGGAACGCACTTCCCGCGTGATTGATAACGAAGCCGCGGGCAGCATGGAACGCCGCAAGAGGGAGGGATATTTCTAATGAAAGGCTTGTTGAAGTTTATTACATGCGGTAGCGTGGATGACGGAAAATCAACACTCATCGGCCACATTCTTTACGATTCCAAATTGCTTTACGCCGACCAGGAAAAGGCTCTGGAACTCGATAGCAAGGTGGGTAGCCGCAGCGGAAAAATCGACTATTCACTTTTGCTCGATGGCCTGATGGCCGAACGCGAACAGGGCATTACCATCGATGTGGCGTATCGCTATTTCACGACGGATCGCCGCAGCTTTATTGTGGCTGACACCCCGGGGCACGAGGAATACACCCGCAACATGGCGGTGGGCGCCTCGTTTGCTGACCTCTCCGTGATTCTCGTAGATGCTTCGCAGGGCGTGCTGGTGCAGACCCGCAGGCATGCCCGCATCTGCAAGCTCATGGGTATCCGTTACTTTGTCTTTGCGGTCAACAAGATGGATCTTGTGGGCTACAGCAAGGAACGTTTCGAAGAAATTCTCGAGCAAATCAACGAACTTGCGGCTGAACTTTCGCTCCACAGCGTCTACGTGATTCCACTTTCGGCTACCGAAGGCGACAACGTGACCGTAAAATCCAAGAATATCGCCTGGTACTCGGGCAAGGCCCTCCTGGATTATCTCGAAACCATCGATATCGACGATGCGCAGACGGAAGCGGGATTCTACCTGCCCGTGCAACGCGTTTGCCGTCCGGACCGCACTTTCCGCGGGTTCCAGGGGCAAATCGAAGCGGGCAAAATTCGCGTGGGCGATACGGTTACAAGCCTTCCGAGCAACGAGATGGCGACTGTCAAGGGAATCCTGCGCGGCGACAGGAATGTGGAAGAGGCTCACGCCGGTGAACCTGTCACCATATCGCTTGATCGCGAGGTGGACGTGTCCAGAGGCTGCGTGCTTGCAAAAGACGCGGACATCGGCAGCTACAAGAAAATCAGGGCTTCGCTCCTGTGGATGGACGATGAACCGCTTTCGCTCGGCAAGGACTTCCTTGTAAAACTCGGGACGAAGACGATTCCCGGAATCATAAATAAAATTGATTATTCCGTTGATATTAATAACGGAAAACATATCAATTCCGATGCGCTTGAAAAGAACGGCATTGCCGTAGTCGAGATTGTGTTTGCTGAAGCCATTGTTGTTGACCTTTTCGAGAAGCACAAGACTTTGGGTGAACTCATTCTGATTGACCGCGTGACCCATGCGACATCGGCATGTGGCGTTGTGGAAGGTCTTTACGAAAGGCAGATTGCCGCAGGCGAAAAGGCTGAATTCGTGCAGGGCGAACGCCATGGTCGCGGAGAAATCTTTGAAGAGTTTTTCTACGATACGGCGACACTATCCGTGGTGAAACAACAGCCCGTAAGACAGCACTACACCGTGGGTGACGAAATCCCGACAGTGGGGGAGAGCTACCGCTATCCCGACGATTTCGACATCATCATCTTGCGTGACAGTGTGACCGTGAAGGTGCGCGATAGGCGCATTTCCGAAATTACGGAAGCGGGCGCGTACCTTTACGACGGTCTCCCGGTCATCAACGGGCGCGGCTTTGAAATTAAGGTCTACTCCGACGAGGATGTGTCTCGCTTGCTTCGCGAATACGCCGAAGCGGGTGAAATTGGCCGCGAGGAATTCTTCAAGAAGTGGACAGTTTTTGACACGTATCGAAAAGTTGTGATAAAGTAACAACTGACGCACACCATTGTCATTCCAATAGTTGTCACAGTTGTCTTTCTAATAGTCATCCCCGTTGTCATTCTGGAGGGGCGAAGCCCCGATAGAATCACGGGGATCTTTTGTATAGCAAAAACCGATAACTCCGCATAAAATTAAAGTATTGGACAATACGAAAAACGCCTTCTATATTTGTGCGCACAAAAAACAAAACAATAACCATAACCAAGGAGTTTAAGAATGAACCAGAATTTTGCAAAGCTCGCCGCCGCTGCGGTCATTACTACGTCTCTTTTCGCCTCTAACGTTTTCGCCCAGGATGCTGCCCCTGCAGCAGAAGCGCCTGTGGCCGCTGCCCCCGCGGCTGAAGCTCCTGTGGCCGCTGCCCCCGCGGCTGAAGCCCCGGCAGCAGAAACTTCGGCTGCCGCACCTGCCGCTGAAACTCCCGTGGCCGAAGCCCCCGTTGCGGAGGCTCCGGCAGCAGAAACGTCTGCAGAAGCCGCCCCTGTTGCAGCCCCTGTGGCTGAAGCCCCGAAGGCAGAAGCTGCCGCGCCCGAAAAAGCGAAAGAAGAACCCGCTTTCAAACTCACCGGAAACGTGCAGGCGCAGGCAATCAAGGCCGTTTACGATAACGATGCCGACAACACGCTCGACAATTCCTTCTTGCGTGCAAACATCGGCGGAAAATACACTTCCGGCGATTTCGAGGCGGTAATCAACATTCGTATCTTCTCTCCGGCCTTTGGCAACAAGGTCAAGGACGGTGACGGCAAGAACTTCAGCTTCGACAAGATCAGCGCCGATACCTACTACGCCAAGTACAAGTGGAACACCGATTTCGGCGATTTCAGTGCGCAATTCGGTCGCTTCCGTACGGACTGGACTGTTGCCGGTAACTTCGGTACCTACGTGGACGTGCACCTGAACAAGCGCGGATTCCTTGCCCGCGATTACCAGCACGACGCTCTCGGCTTCGGCTTCGACAAGGGCATTTCGAGCTTCAGCCTGTTGCTCGGTACTTACGACAACAAGTTTGATACCGGTTACCTCCGCGCCGAAGAAACCGTGAAACTCGGCGATGCGAAAATCAGCGCCGCCTACCGCGGAAACCTTCTCGACCCGATTCAGCACACGGCAGAAGTATCGCACCGCATTGCAGGCCGCGCAAGCTACTATTTCGCGAAGAATCTCGGCCTCTACGGCGAAATTGCCTACATCACCACGGGTGACGGCGAAAACCTCTCGGCAGCAAATGCCATCAAGTCTGAATATGCCCAGGGTACCGACTACGTTCCGTTCTTCGTGGGTGTGGAAATCCCGACTGCGGGCATCTTGAACAGCCTCTATGCGGAACTTGAATACGTTGGCGACCGTGACGAAATCCAGGCCGGTGCCGATGAACTCGCCTGGACGGTGAGCCTCATCAAGAAATTCGGTAAGCACAGCAAGATACAGTTGAGCGCCTACAGCGAAAAGGAGCTCTCTGATGTTGCCATTGCAGCCCGCTTTACCGCAAGCATCCAGTAATTACATCTCCAAAACCTTCCCCTGGCGTAACCCGCGCCGGGGGCCTTTTTTTTATTTGCAATGCCTTAAAAGGGCAGTAATGTAGGCTTTGGCGTAGCGCGATGGCGTTACGCCTTTTCGCATTACGTAGCCGATAGTCATTTTGTCGCGAACGTCAAGGTGCCGCGCGATAATGTTCCGGCCGTTGAGCTTGTGGCTGATGACGCCCGAGCAGATGGTGTAACCGTTGAGGCCGATGAGCAGGTTGAAAAGTGTGGCACGGTCGCGCACCTTGATGTTGCGCGGACAGTCGAAATCGATGGCCGTAAGCGGTTCTTCGGCGAAGTAGAATGAGTTAAAATCGCCCTGTTCGTAGGTTAGGTACGGATATGGTTTTAAGTCCTCCAGCGTGATTTTTTCTTTTCGAGCGAGAGGGTTCCTGGACGACATAAACACATGCAGAGGGGTTGCAAAGAGCGGTTCAAAGACCAAATTGTTCTTTTGAATGAGTTTTTTGATGACTTTTTCGTTCTTGTCGCTCAAATAAAGTACGCCAATTTCGCTTTTTAGCTTGGCAATATCGTCGATAATTTCGTTAGTTTGTGTCTCTCGGAGCGTGAAATCGTAACTCGGACCACCGAATTTTCGGATGACATCGACAAATGCGTTGACGGCAAAAGAGTAATGCTGGCAGCTCACGGAGAAGATGGTGTTGCCGCCTTTGCCACCCTTGTAGCGGTCTTCCATCAGGGTTGCCTGTTCCAAGACTTGCCTTGCGTAAGAGAGGAATTCGTCGCCCTCGTTAGTGATCGTGACGCCTTTATTGGAGCGGTTGAAGATGGTAACGCCCATTTCTTCTTCGAGCTCATGAATGGCTGCCGTAAGGCTCGGTTGCGATATGAATACACGCTTCGATGCTTCGGTAATGTTGCGTGTGTCGGCGATGGCGATAGCATATTTAAGTTGTTGTAAAGTCATAGACCTTTCTTATAGCTAGTTATCTGGTTTGCTTTTGTTTGCACCATAGTTTTAAGCTATGGTGAATGCGAAAAAAATAGTATTTTACCGATGGTGAAAAAGGAGATATATTTGGCGGCGTAATCGAAAAACAAACAAAAAAGGTAGGTAAAACACTATGAGCAATAAAAAAACATCTGTAATCGGTTTTCCGCGTATTGGTAAGGCCCGCGAACTCAAGTTTGCAAGCGAAAAATTCTTCAAGGGCGAAATCTCCGAAGCGGAGCTCCAGAACGTCGCCGCCGAAATCCGTCAGTACGGTTGGGCGAAGCAGAAAACCGCTGGTATCGACTTTATTCCTTCGAACGACTTTTCGTTCTATGACAACGTTCTCGATACCGCGTTCTTGTTCGGCATTGTTCCGGAACGTTACAAGAAACTCGAGCTTAGCGATCTCGAAAAGTATTTCGCCGCAGCTCACGGCTATCAGGGTGAAAAGGGCGATGTGAAGGCGCTCCCCATGAAGAAGTGGTTCAACACGAACTACCACTACATTGTTCCGGAAATCGATGACGCTTCTGAATTCAAGGTGAATGATTCCAAGCCGGTGCAGGAATACAACGAAGCAAAAGTTGCTGGAATCCAGACCGTGCCGACTTTGATTGGCGCCTACACGTTCCTCCGCTTGGCCCGATATAACGGCCAAAAGAAGGCCAAGGATTTTGCAACCTCTGCAGTCGCTGCTTACGCGAAGGTCGCCGAGTTGCTCGCCGCTGCCGGTGCCGAATGGATCAGCTTCGCCGAACCCGCTTTGGTGTTCGACGTGACCGCCGAAGAAAAGGAACTTTTCAAGTCTATTTATGTGGAACTTATCAAGAAGGTGCGTGCCGCAGGCCTCAAGGTTGCCTTGCAAACTTACTTTGGCGATATCCGCGATGTGTACCAAGATGTGGTCGCCCTCGGTTTCGATGCCATCGGTCTTGATTTTGTGGAAGGCCTCAAATCGCTGGAACTTGTCAAGTCCGGTTTCCCGAAGAACACGCTCCTGCTCGCCGGTGTCGTGAACGGCAAGAATATCTGGCGCGCCGATTTCGCACAGAAGAATGCTCTGCTCGCCGAAATCGTGAGTGCTGTCGGTGCCGAAAATGTGGTGGTCGGAACTTCTTGCTCGCTGTTGCATGTGCCGTATACGGTTGCTGCCGAACAGAAACTCCCCGCCGAAACGCTCCGTCACTTTGCCTTCGCCGAGGAAAAGCTTGTGGAACTTGCCGAGATCGCAAACGGTGACGTTAACGCCCTCGAAAAGAATAAGGCCTTGTTTGCAACGCCGCGTGTGCAGGCGAACGCTAAGGTGCAGGCAGAACTTGCCGCCCTCACCGCCGCTGATTTCGAACGCAAGCCGAGCCGCCTCGAACGCCGCGATGTGCAGAAGGCTGAATTCAAGCTGCCCGCATTCCCCACGACTACCATTGGGTCTTTCCCGCAGACGGCCGAAGTCCGTGCGAATCGCGCCGCCTTCCGCAAGGGTGAAATTTCCAAGGAACAGTACGTGGAATTCAACCGCAAAAAAATTGCCGAATGCATCAAGCTGCAAGAAGAAATCGGCCTCGACGTGATTGTGCACGGCGAATTCGAACGCAACGACATGGTGGAATATTTCGGCTCGAAGATTGACGGATTCGTGTTTACGCAGAATGCCTGGGTGCAGAGCTACGGCACCCGTTGCGTGAAGCCGCCTGTAGTTTGGGGCGACGTGAGCCGCAGCGCTCCGATTACGGTCGAATGGTCCGTATACGCCCAGAGCTGTACCAAGAAACCGGTGAAGGGCATGCTCACGGGGCCGGTGACGATTCTCAACTGGTCGTTCCCGCGCGAAGATGTTTCGCTGAAGGTGCAAGCGCAAGAAATCGGTTTTGCTATCCGCGACGAAGTCCTGGACCTCGAAAAGAATGGCATTCGCATTATCCAGATTGACGAAGCCGCCCTCCGCGAAAAGCTGCCGCTCCGCAAGAGCGACTGGCACAAGGAATACCTCGACTGGGCCATTCCGGCATTCCGCCTGGTGCATGCGAAGGTCAAGCCCGAAACGCAGATTCACACGCACATGTGCTATAGCGAATTCAACGACATCGTGCGCGATATCGACAACATGGATGCCGACGTGATTACCTTCGAAGCGAGCCGTTCCGACCTCAAACTGCTTGACGCCCTGAACGAAGCCAAGTTCGAAACGCAGGTGGGCCCGGGCGTGTATGACATTCACTCTCCGCGCGTGCCCTCGGAACAAGAAATTGTGGAGGCACTCCACAAGATTATTGCGAAGGTCCCGCAGCAGAACGTGTGGGTGAACCCTGATTGCGGCCTCAAGACCCGTGGCGAAACCGAAACGACGGCGAGCCTCAAGAACCTTGTGGCTGCCGCAAAGAAGTTGCGCAACGAAAAGTAAGTCGCTTTTGCATCTCGACTCGCAAAACACGTCCTCGACGTTATTAAACGCCAAGGGCGTTCTTTACTTACAGAGCAATGCGAAAGCCTGCACCGCCTTTTGCACATTCCTCTTATCCACCGAGGAATAGTTAATGACGAACTTGTGCACAGAGGGCTGCGCTTCGAAATAGTATTCCGAAAGGGCCTTGATGTTAACTCCTTTTTGGCGCAGCTGCCTGCAAAAATCGGAATCAGAACATTTTATCGACGCTTCCAAAATAAAGTGCAGACCGGCATCTTCTTCATAAATGCGAATAACGCTTGAAAGCCTGCTTTTTCTTATTGCCGACAGCAGCGCGTCGCGCTTGGCGCGGTAAAGGTTACGCATGCGGTTGATGTGAGTCTCGTAATACCCCAAGTCGATGAATTTAGCCATGACGTACTGGTCCAGATTCGATACGGAACAAGAGTAGAACGAAAGTTTCTGATGAAATTTTTCGACAAGATGCGGCGGGAGCACCATATAACTAAGCCTAATCGCAGATGTCATCGTTTTGGAGAATGTATTCAGGTAAATCACCTTCTCAGAAACATCGATGTTTTGCAACGCAGGAATAGGCTTTCCTGTCATGCGAAATTCGCTGTCATAATCATCTTCTACAATGTAGCGTCTCGGCGATTCTGTAGCCCAGCTGAGCAGGCGGTAACGCTCGCCAATGGGCATCACCTTTCCTGTCGGAAAATGATGGGCAGGGGAAATATGCATCACGTCAACGCCGAAATCTGCGACCGAGTCCACAAAGTTATCGTTCAGAATAGGGACGTGACGAACTTTGACGCCGTATTGGCTATACAGCTTCGATATTTTGCTCCAACCAGGGTCTTCTACGCCATAGCACTTGTCAAATCCAAGCAATTGTACTAGCAAGCCGTAAAGGTAATCGGTCCCGGCGCCAATGACAATTTGTTCGGGCGATACCTGGATATTTCTGAATTCGCGGAGCATGCGAGCAATGGCTCGGCGAAGTTCTAGCGCGCCCATTCCCGGAGAAACTTGCAGCAAATCATTTTGCCTTTCGCAAAGGACCTCGCGAGTGATTTTTGCCCATGTGGTAAAGGGGAACGCCTCGATATCGGAACCGTTACTTGCAAAGTCGGCAATGTATTTCGGGTTGATATGTTCTGACTCGTCGGTGAGTTCTGCGCGGAGCCTGCGGGTACGCGGCATCTTGCGTTTGCGTTGAGCACGAGGTTCCGCTGTTGCGTTGATGTCTGCAACAAAGAAGCCTTTTTTAGGGAGCGAGTAGATGTAGCCTTCGGCCAAGAGCTGTGCGTAAGCGTTTTCAACGGTCACGACGCTAATGCCGAGATTCTGCGCGAGGTTGCGTTTGGAAGGGAGTTGCTCTTCGGCAAGGACGTTTCCGCCTACGATATCTTTTTTGATGCATTGGTAAAGGTAATGGTAGAGGCTGTTTGCTCCCGCCTTGGACATATCGTAAGTGAACATGAAACTGACCTTATTAGTATTGCTAATCTGATATTTAACTGACCTTATAAAAATAGTAAAAAACTGAATATTGTGCAGGTCAAGCGAATGTTTTAAATTAAGCGCCGTAAACAAAACAATCACTTTCAAGGAGATTTACATGGCTGACCAGAATCGTTACGAACTCAATAAGAATCTTGCCCAGATGCTCAAAGGCGGTGTCATTATGGATGTGACAACCCCCGAACAGGCCAAAATCGCCGAAGCCGCAGGTGCCGCCGCCGTGATGGCCCTGGAACGCATTCCTGCCGACATCCGTGCCGCGGGCGGTGTATCGCGCATGAGCGACCCCAAGATGATCAAGGGCATTCAGGATGCAGTCTCTATCCCGGTCATGGCCAAATGCCGTATTGGCCACTTTGCCGAAGCGCAGATTTTGCAGGCTATCGAGATTGACTACATTGACGAAAGCGAAGTGCTTTCTCCTGCCGACGACATTTTCCACATCAACAAGCGCGAATTTGACGTTCCGTTCGTCTGCGGCGCGAAGGATTTGGGCGAAGCGCTGCGCCGTATCGAAGAAGGCGCGTCGATGATCCGTACCAAGGGCGAGCCGGGTACGGGCGACATCGTCCAAGCCGTACGACATATGCGCCTGATGAACCAGGAAATCGCCCGCATCTCGAGCATGCGCGAAGACGAACTCTTCAATCGCGCCAAAGAACTTCAGGTGTCGTACGACCTGGTGCGCTTCGTTCACGACAACAAGAAACTCCCCGTGGTGAATTTCGCTGCCGGTGGTGTTGCCACCCCCGCCGATGCCGCCCTTATGATGCAGCTCGGTGCCGAAGGCGTTTTCGTAGGCTCCGGAATTTTCAAGTCGGGTAACCCCGCCAAGCGTGCCGCCGCCATTGTGCAGGCTGTCACCAATTATACCGACGCAAAGCTTATCGCCAAGCTTTCTGAAGACTTGGGCGAAGCCATGGTCGGCATCAACGAACAGGAAATCGCGCTGCTGATGGCCGAAAGGGGAAAGTAATGGGAATTAACAAACCGCAAATTGGCGTACTCGCGGTGCAGGGGGCGTTCATTGAACATGAACGCATCCTCAAATCGCTGGGCGCCGAAGTATTTGAAATCAGGCAGTTACGCGACTTGAACCGACATTTAGACGGTCTCGTACTCCCCGGTGGAGAAAGTACCGTGCAAGGAAAACTGCTCCACGACTTAGGGCTTTTCGAGCCTCTTCGAAAAAAGATTGTCGAAGGCCTGCCCGTACTTGCAACATGCGCCGGCGCAATCCTCCTTGCCGAAAAAAATGCAGGCGAAAACAAGGCGCATTTCGCGACACTCCCCGCCATTATTCGCAGGAATGCTTACGGAAGGCAGCTTGGCAGTTTCTTTACGGAAAACGAAGTCGCGCACGTCGGAAAGGTCCCGCAGACCTTTATTCGCGCGCCCTTCTTTGAATCGGTCGGCGAAGGCGTCGAAGTCCTTTCGCGTACGGCAAGTTCGAATACTGCAGATGCTCCCGAGCAAATCGTTGCCGTTCGCTACAAGAACCAGATTGCACTTTCGTTTCACCCGGAACTCAATAGCGACACGAGCATTCACCGGTATTTCTTGAAGTTAGTGGGATGATTCACTTTCTACTTGCCAGGTGAAGCCAGCCGCCTCGATGGTGCGGAATGTTTCTTCGAGGCTCTGGCCGCCTTCGGTGAGGTAGCCCGACGCGAATATGGAATCGGCCACCTTGAAAAGCGTCTTTTCGTGCCCCTTGAAATACACCTCGCGGCCGGCGGCGCAGCGGATGTCCGATTTCGGGAGCATCAGGCGCGCAAGGCAAAGCACCTTGATGCAGTATTCGGGCGTCAGCGCCGAAATGTCGCGGGTAGCAAGGCGCGTGCCTTTTACCGGCAGCAAGAAGTTGATGGGCACCGAATCCGGATTGATTTCAAGCAGTTCGAAAAGCATATCGACGACATCTTCGGGCGTTTCGCCCATGCCGATGATGCCACCGGAACAAATTTCGAAACCGAGACCCTTCAGCATTTTCAGGTTGTCGATGCGTTCCTGGTAAGTGTGCGTCGTGCAGATGCTCGGGTAAAAACGACGGCTGCTGTTCAGGTTGTGGTTGATGCGGTTGAGGCCCGCTTCCTTAAGAATCAGCGCCTGTTTTTCGGTCAGGAACCCGATGGAACAACAGATTTGCGTGTCGTTCTTTTTCATCTTGCGGATGCGTTCGGCAAGTTTTTCGATGTCATCGTCCGCAAAACGGATGCCGCTGAGCCCGATGCAGTGCCTCGCCAAATGCATTTCGTCAACGAGGTCGTTGTCGCCATAGAGTCTTTTATCCTCTACATAGCGGTACTTTTCAATAGGGGCCTCGGAATCGCGGGACTGGGCGCAATAGGCGCAGTTCTGCGTGCAGTTTCCGCTGCGGACATTGGTGAGCAACTGGATGCTTACGCGGTTTCCCTTGTACTTTGTACGCAATTTATATGCATTTTCAACAAGCGCAGGCAAGAGTTCTGCATTGGTATTCAGAATATTAAGAGCTTCTTCGCGGGTTAAAGACATTTTAATCCAAATAAAAAAGATGATACTATAAAATACAAATCGGGTTTACGCGGCACAATATCCGGTGTTATACTATTTTCTTATACCTGCCGATAGCAAAAGGCTATTTTGCGTTCGATACTTATAAAAAAATCCGATAATACCGCATAAGAATTAAGTATTGGACAATGGCAAAAACGGGTTCTATATTTCGGCGCACAAAAAAACAACAAACAAAAAACAATAAACAAGCGAGGTATAAGAATGAATCAGAATTTTGTCAAGTCCGCCATTGCGGCAAGTCTCCTGATTGCGGGAACTATCGGTTTTAGCGCATGCTCTTCTTCTGACGAACAGAAGAGCGAAACTTCCGCCAAGAAGGTCGAAAAGCAGACGCTCACCAACGTGTCTTACGACCCGACCCGCGAACTCTACGCCAACTACAACGAAGTCTTCAAGAAGCACTGGAAAGAAAAGACCGGTGGCGAAGTGGAAATCACGCAGTCTCACGGCGGTTCCGGCAAGCAGGCCTTGGAAGTGGCCAACGGTCTCGAAGCCGACGTGGTGACGCTCGCGCTTGAATTCGACGTGAACGCCGTGCGCGACGCGGGCCTCATCGAAGACGGCTGGGTCAAGGAATTCCCGCTGAACAGCTCCCCGTACACATCCACCATCGTGTTCCTGGTCCGCAAGGGCAACCCGAAGAACCTGAAGGACTGGGGCGATCTCGTGAAGCCGGGCGTTGGCATCATCACGCCGAACCCGAAAACTTCCGGTGGTGCGCGCTGGAATTACCTCGCCGCCTGGGCTTGGGCCGAGAACCAGTATAATGGCGACCAGGAAAAGGCGAAGGATTTCGTGAAGAAACTTTACGCCAACGTTCTCGTGCTTGCCTCGGGCGCTCGCGGCTCCACCACGACCTTCATCGAAAACGGCCAGGGCGACGTGCTGCTCTCTTGGGAAAACGAAGCGTTCCTTGCGCTCAAGGACTATCCGAACGATTACGAAATCGTAATCCCGAGCATCAGCATTCTGGCTGAACCCTCCGTTGCCATCGTGGACAAGGTGGTTGACAAGCGCGGTACCCGCGAACTTGCCACCGAATACCTGAGCTACCTCTACAGCGACGAGGGCCAGCACATTGCCGCGAAGAATCATTACCGCCCCTCCAACAAGGAGATTCTCGCCCAGTACAAGGAATTCGACCCGAACGTGAACCTGTTCAGCATCGATCGCTTCGGTGGCTGGGACAAGGCGCAAAAGACGCACTTCTCCAACGGCGGCATCTTCGACCAGATTTACGAAAAGAAGTAAGCCAGGTTGTCATTCTGGAGCCTCGAAGAGGCGATAGAATCTAGGGCCAAATTGTCATAGCGAAAATCCTCGCTCTTCGGAGCGGGGATTTTTTTTGATGTTATCTCATCACAAACCTAATCAGCCCTGCATAATCGCCAGCATCTGCCGCGCGCAGCGCGTCAATGTACTTCATTCGCAAATCAGTAATGTCTGTCAAGTTACCATCGCCCCAGTAGAGTCTTGATTCGCCGAGTTGCTGCATGAGCAGATCAGCCATCAATCGCGAAGTTCTACCATTGCCGTTTGGGAACGGATGGATCAAAACAAGCCTGTGGTGAAGCCGAACAGCAATTTCCAAGTTGGGAAATGTATGGTTTTCGACCCAAAAATTCACATCGCCAAACAACACTTTCAACTTGACCGGTATCTGGTACGGTGCAACTCCGATATTCCGTTCCGTTGTTCGATACTCGCCGGCCCATTTCCACACTTGACCGAACATTCTCTTGTGCAACTTCATAAGGAACGTGTCGTTCAAAATATCTCGTTGCTTATGGGTGGTAAGCCACATTTCCGCATCCAAAATGTTACGGGTCTCAAACTCGTTAAGTTCGCGCCTGAGCGTTATCCATTTAGGTTTTAACCCTTCGCGTTCTTCTGGCGTAAGGGGCGTAGAATTGTCGTCTGAAGTAAATATGTCGGCCATGCCCAAAATATAAATTATGGACGTGTCACAAAATGACAAAATGACGAATGGAAAATTTTTTACTTATCCCAAATTCGTTTTGGACCATGCAGGAGTTTAATAAGAGGGTAGCATAAGCTACTATATTCATTGCGCAACCCCAAAAAGGTAAAACAATGGCAAAAGTCAACTACAA
>NZ_FQWR01000048.1:0-6250 GCF_900129735.1 Fibrobacter sp. UWCM
CTTCGAAGGAATGGGGCACCAAGAGGTACCTGAACATGAAACACCTATATGAGCAGGAAAAGGAAAACGAACTGAAACGGGAACTGGAAAAGAGCAGAAAGAAAGGAAATGTAGCCTAAATCTGATGTTGGAACAAACTATTTTTGCGAAAAACCCTTGACACTACCTCCAACTCTTGGTTGTGCTTCTCGCACTCTACGTGGGTTCCCGTTACGGGAGCCTTGCCCTCGGCGCTATTTCGGGAATCGGCCTTGCCATCCTCGTACTCGGCTTCGGCCTGCAGCCCGGCAAGCCGCCTACCGACGTTATCTACATCATCATCGCGGCAGTGACCTGCGCGGGCATATTGCAGGCATCGGGCGGCATGGATTGGCTAATCCAGATTGCGGAAAGGCTCCTGCGCAAGCATCCGAACCACATCACGATTTTGGCTCCGCTCTGCACGTTCTTCCTCACGGTTCTCGTGGGCACCGGCCACGTGGTTTACACCCTCATGCCGATTATCTGCGATATCTCGCTCAAGAAGGGAATCCGCCCGGAACGCCCGTGCGCCGTAGCTTCGGTCGCTTCGCAGGTCGGCATCACCTGCTCGCCGATTGCAGCAGCCGTCGCCTCGTTCGTGATTATCTCTAACGCAAACGGATTCAACATCAATAACCTGCAGGTCATCGCGATTACGATTCCCGCGTGCCTTTGCGGCCTCATGGCCGCGGCAGCCGTCTCGTACAAGCGTGGGCTCGACCTCGACAAGGACCCGGCATTCCAGGCCCGCCTCAAAGATCCGCAGATGAAGGAATACATGTACGGGAATACCGCTTCCGTGCTCGACAAGGAAGTCTCCAAGGAAGCGAAGCGCGCCGTGTTCATTTTCCTCGGTGCTCTCGTCGTCATCGTATTCTTCTCCATTATGCAGATTGCGGGCCACGACATTCGCCCCAAGTTCCCTACAGGTAAAGTAATTGACGGCGTGGCGCAAATGAAGCCGCTCGCCATGAACATCATCATCCAAATTGTGATGATAACGGCCGCGGCGTTCATGATTATCTGCTGCAAGGCGAGTCCCAAGAAGGCCGTGGCGGGCGCCGTGTGGCAAAGCGGCATGGTCGCCGTCGTCGCCATTTACGGAATCGCCTGGCTCGCCGATACCTACTTCGCGAACTACATGGACGTGATGCAGGGCGGCCTCAAAGACATCGTGCAGCATTACCCGTGGGCCATCGCGTTCGCGTTCTTCGCGGTGAGCGTGCTCATCAACTCGCAGGGCGCGGTGGTGGTCGCCATGCTCCCACTCGCCTATAGCCTCGGCATCGAAGGCCCTGTGCTCCTGGGCGTGTTACCGAGCGTGTACGGGTATTTCTTTATCCCGAACTACCCCTCCGATATCGCGACCGTGAACTTCGACCGCTCGGGCACAACCGTCATCGGCAAGTACCTGCTGAACCATAGCTTTATGCGGCCTGGCCTCGTGAGCGTCATCGTCTCGACCATCGTGGGTACACTGCTCGTGAAGCTGTTCTACTAGAGCCCGCTTTATCCGTGCAATTTGCCGCCTATCGTAAAGATTAGCCTGCATTATTGACCGTGCAGGGGCAATTTCTTACCTTATGCGCATGAAATTCGCACGAACAACAGCACTAGTCATTTACGCATTGACAGCCCTGCTTAACACGGGGTGCGTCACGACGCAAATACACAAGTTCCGGATGACCGTATCCGAGGCGCCGGAAGTCCATGGTGCAAATACCCAGCAGGCGCCCCATTCATCATCGTGGCGATTTACCGGCAAAGTCAACTACAATGCAGAAAAGAACGTGGACATCTCCGAAGACATATATGAAACCGCAGATCTCGATAGGCTTTTTGAAAAAGAGATAAAGTTCAAGGATGCCGCGTACGAGATGGGCGGCCTCGACTTCAGCGGAAAAATCGACTACCTCTATAAAGGCAAGAGTTTCGTGGTTGGAGGTGGCCTCGGTTACAAGGACGGCCTCTTTTCGCACCTCACGATGGGCGCAAACTTCACGCACTTTGAATTCGGCACGTTCATCGGGACATACAGCCAATACAGCGACCTGGAATACTGGGGAGAGACGGGCGAAGACTGCGGAGATGATGACGGCGAGTGCAAGACTATCGGCGACCACACTTCCCGTTTTAATGCAAGCTTTTTTGCGGGACTATACGCCGGGTTCTATTTCGACAAGCTATTCTTCAACCTGAGCGTAAGTTCCTACGGTCCGAATTCCGAAATCGAGGGCATTCATCTGGACACCCCCGGCATTGCGACAGGGTATCTCACTGCAGGCTACAGACTCAACCGCTGGCTCGAATTCAGCGTAGGCGGAGTCTTCACTTATATAGGCACTTCCGATTGGCACGACAACGTAGGTGTTACCGGTGGCATAAGCCTCTACCTGTAAACACAGCGCACGGAACGGAAGTCCCCCTTGGGGAAGGCATTCATGCTTGCGGCCTCGCTACTGAAATCAAGGAACAGGTAATACGCGAGATCGTCGGGCGTGGCGGTCGCACTCCAGAAATAGGCGTAACCGCCGATACCGTCGTATGTACCGCCGGCAAGTGCGCCGCCCTCGCCTTCATAAACGGCGCCGCGATAACCTGCGGGGAGGGCGTTAAAGCCGAGCGCGTCGGTACCGTTCCCCTTCTTGAACCACCCGCCGGTGGACTTGAGTTTTTCTCCCGCGACTGCCATGCCGCTCGCAAAATCCGCGCCGCCCGCCTCCGTAATAAGCGATGCAAAGTCCGCGCTGTCCGGGAGATGCCAGCCTCCGGGGCAAGCCGCTCGCGCATCGTCCCAGGTGTAGAGCCGCCCGTACTTATCGCAGTTGCGGTTGTCGCCCTCGGGGCACACGCTTCCCTCGGTCACGAAATTCAGGTTCTCCGCAAACCAGGTGAGGCCACCAATCTTTACTACGTCGTAGCTCTGGCCATCGCGCGGGTCGGTGAACGACTCGGAGCAGGCGACAAAGAGCACAGCAAGGAAAAGCCCAGCGAGCAATGATAAAACGCGACGCATAGGAGAAAAAATAATAAATGATTTATATTTTAGTTGAAATATTTTATAGGCGGTATTTATGCTGATAGAAAAGATTGCATCCCCTGCAGATGTGAAGAAGATGGACACGGAAAGCCTGAAGGCGCTCGCGGCAGAAATCCGCACGGCGCTTTTGAACAAAATTTCAAAATGCGGCGGACACCTGGGCCCGAACCTTGGATTCGTGGAACCGACCATCGCGCTGCATTACGTTTTTGATTCTCCCAAGGACAAGATTGTCTATGACGTTAGCCACCAGAGCTACACGCACAAGATTTTGACAGGCCGCGCCGAGGCGTTCCTGAATCCGGACAAGTACTGGAGCGTCACCGGCTACACCGAACCCTGCGAAAGCGAACACGACCAGTTCATGATTGGCCACACTTCGACTTCCGTGAGCCTTGCGCTCGGGCTTGCAACCGCACGCGATATCAAGGGCGAAAAGGGCAACGTCATCGCCGTCATCGGCGACGGTTCGCTCAGCGGCGGCGAAGCATTCGAAGGCCTCGACAACGCGGGCGAATACGCGACGAACTTTATCGTGGTCGTAAACGACAACGAAATGTCCATCGCCGAAAACCACGGCGGCCTTTACGGTAGCCTCGCGGAACTCCGAGCCACACAGGGCAAGAGCGAAAACAATTACTTCAAGAGCCTCGGCTTTGACTACCTGTATGTAGAACAAGGTAACGACATCGAATCGCTTATCGCGGCATTCAAGCAGGTGAAAGATTCCACAAAGCCCGTGGTGGTGCACATCCACACGCTCAAGGGCAAGGGCTACAGCTTCGCCGAAAACGCGAAGGAAGGCTTCCACTGGGCGGCTCCCTTCGACATCCCGACCGGCGTGGTGGACTGGGGCAGCGGCGAATCTTACGGTGCAATCCTCGGCGACTACCTGATGAAAAAAATCAAGGCCGACCCGAAGGTGGTCGTAATCCATTCCGCAGTACCCGCAGGCATCGGGTTCTTTGCCGAGCAGCGTAAAGCGGCGGGCAAGCAATTCATTGACGTGGGTATCGCCGAAGAACACGCCGTCGCTCTCGCCTCCGGACTCGCGAAAGGTGGCGCAAAGCCCGTGTACAGCACGCACAGCACGTTTATCCAGCGCACCTACGACCAGCTCTCGCAGGACTTGTGCGCGAACAACAACCCGGCTACATTGCTCATTACCATGTCCGGCGCCGACGGCATGAACGACACCACGCACCTCTGCATTTTCGACATTGCGATGATGAGCAACATCCCGAACCTGGTTTACCTCTGCCCGACTTGTGTGGAAGAGGCAATCGCCATGATGGACTACGCCATTGACCAGACAGAACACCCGATGGCCATCCGCATCCCGAACGGGGTTGCGCACCGCAGCGTAAAATTCGATACCGACTACTCCAAGCTGAATACATACAAGGTTGACAAGCGCGGAAGCAAGGTCGCCCTTATCGGCCTCGGCAACTACTACGCCCTCGCCGAAGAAGTCGCAGCAGAACTCGCCAAGCAGGGAATCGACGCGACGATTGTCAACCCGCGATTTGCGACAGGCATCGACTGCGAAGTGTTGGAAGGCCTGCGTGCCGACCACCAGATAGTCGTGACTCTCGAAAACGGCGTGGTCGATGGCGGCTTCGGCGAAAAGATTGCCCGCTTCTACGGCAACAGCGACATGCGCGTACTCGTGAAAGGCCTCAAGAAGGAATTCTACGACAAGGTGCCTTACGGCGAATTGATGGAAAGGAACCGCCTCACGCCCAAGCAGATTGTGGAAGACGTGATGGCAACACTCAAATAACGTCACCGATACGAGAATCGTGCCTTTCGCCCGAAATAAGTATATATTTCGGGTATGTCCATCTCGCAGCACATATTCCGACTCATGCTTCCCGCGCTCTTGTGCGGAGTGTTTTCGCTTGCTGTCGGGCCATTCGCCGGCGCAGTTCATGCCGCAGATGCTGCGGGAATCGCGGGTGTTTTCGATGCGGGCTGGTCCACAGCCTACTACCCGCAGGATTCCATCACGCACATGCACCAGCGCCTGCACGCGCTCGGGATGGACGAGGTCGTATTGCAGTATGCCGCCGTCGAGGCGACGCACTTGTACTACCCCTCGCAACTTGACTTTCTGCAGAACACGCAGTACAAGAACAATGAACTTTTCCCCAAGAGCATCGAGGCAGCGAAAACCGTAGGCACAAAGATCTGGCTCGGGCTTTACTACAATGGCGACAACTGGTACACGCCACCGACTGCCGAGCAACTCGATACGCTCACATCACGCAACCTGAAGGTGCTCGAAGAAATTTACTCGCTATACGGGAGCGAGACCGTAGTCGCGGGCGCGTACATTCCGCAAGAGATCGCGCGCTACTACTGGGACGGCCTGCGCGATGATGCAACTCCGGAAATGCTTACGAAGCACTTCTTGAAACCGGTCACCGAAGCCGCACAGGCTAGGGGCTGGAAGGTGATGGCGGCCCCATTCTACAACCAGAACCTGGAAACTCCCGAAAAGTTGCAAACGTTCTTCGAGAAACTCTTTGCCGCAGGATTCAAGCCCGACGTAATCGCCATGCAGGATGGCGTAGGCGCAAGCGACACAGGCAAGCACCATGCTGAAACCGCGACCGTAGGCAACTACGAGCGGGCGGTTGCAAACGCCTGCAAACAATACGGTATCGATTTCTGGGTAGATATGGAACTGTTCCGCACCGACGACTCGCACGCACTCGCAGACAGTGCAAGAATTTCGGCACAGCTCGATACCGCATACGCCGCAGGTGCAGCGAAGGTCATCGGCTATGACTTGGCCGTACTCGGGAATGCGGGACTCGATTCCCTTGAAAAATGGAAACTGGAATCGGGCGCGGAGCCTGCGTCACCCGATTCCACAACCGGCATTGCGATACCACGCGAATATTACGAAACCCGACGCGCATCCAACGCACGCGTGTTCGACATGCAGGGCCGCTACCTCGGCACCGGCGAACAGAAAATCAGTCCCGCCGTCAGGACAGTGAAGAAGCGGTAAAGTTTAGAATTCAGAAAAATACATATTTAGAGAATTATAACGCTAAAAAGTGCTTATAACTCTCTAAATCTTATATTGGATTTGTAGGTTTTTTAATAGTGGGTTCATGAACAACCATATTCATTACCGGTTAAGTTAAAATATATCCTTTTTTCTTGTTAAGTGGTATA
>NZ_FQWR01000037.1:0-16492 GCF_900129735.1 Fibrobacter sp. UWCM
AAAATAGGATGTGGAAACTCCACTTTTTGTTTATAGGGCCCAAAAGCGCAAAATTTCAGGCTCTTTTGATTTTACAGAAAGAAATTTACATCTTCTCCATGTGGGAAGAACCTAATATAAGAATATCAGGATTATTGATGACTGAGTCGTTGTTGAAACCATGGGCATCAAGTCTACCGAAGGAAATCCCCTCCGTTTGTTTAATCCAAAAAGAATTAGGTTCCCATACAAAATCTGTGCCTCCTTGGATATTTGGACTATGAACAGGAATTGTATAATATCCGGCTATTAGTATTGATAACAATAAAATGGCTGTAATTCCTGCCAAAAAAAATTTTCCGATGATAGCGGCTTTTTTTGTGATGCGGCTTAGCATAGGATACTCAAAATGTTCCATAATGTGGAATTATTTTAGAAAAAATAAGTTTTCTTGTAAATGTATTGAAAATGTCTTGAAAAAAAATTTTTTTTGACGCATGTAGACGCTTTTTTTGTGTGATTTACAGCACTTTACATTATTCTTACATTTTTCTATATTTGGCCTAAAATCTATAGGTTTAATATGAAAATCTTCAAAAAAATGGCCGTCTTGACGCTATCTGTCGCCTTCATGGGTGCTTTTGCCCAGGAAGAGGGCTCCATACTTGGCGAATACGGTGCTATTACCGTCAAGATGCTTAATGGCAAGAAGACTGCCCTCATTAGCGGAACGTCAACGGAAACTGTCGAGATAGCAGAAGATGTCGAAGTGGACTCCATCTACTACGATCGCGACTATTCTGGAGAGTGGGGCAAGCCCGGCACCTTGATGCTGCCGTTTGATTTCCCAAGTGGCTGTCTTTCTGAATTTGGCCAGATTTACGAAATGACTGGAATCGCGATTAACGGAACTTCAGAAACCTGGCAAATTGACGCGAAGCAAATGGGCAGTAACGGCGAATTTTCCGCAAACAGGCCTTATTTTGTGCGTCCTAACAGGAATCAGGTTATTTTCCCTGCTTGGTGTGCGGGCAAGACCACGATGAAGAAAACCGTAGGTGCCGATACCAAGTTTAAGTTTGACAATTGGGAATTCCGGGGCATGTATTCCTATAAAACTTGGGAAGAGGGTGACCCTGACATTGGTCGTGTTTACGGCTTTGCTGCTAAGGCGAAAGAGGTTGATGGCAAGCAAATTCAGCAGGGCCAGTTCGTGAAAGTCAAGGATGGCGCTTACATTCGTCCGTTCCGTGGCTACTTGGTTTATAACAAGAGCAATGCGTTGACCAAGGCTGGTGCCAACGCAACAATCGCTGCTATTGAAGAAGACTTGCCTTCTTCAATTGAGGTGGTTTTTCATGACGAAGAAGGGACAACTGCAATTTACATGCTGAATCCGCGCACGGGTGAGTTCTCAACGGCGAACGGCTGGTACGACATGAAGGGCCGCAAGCTCGACAAGAAGCCGACCATCAAGGGTACGTACTTCAATAACGGCAAGAAGGTTGTAATTAAGTAGGGGGTTGATATGAATTTGAAGTTTGAAAAGAAAGAATACGTTGCCCCGAAGCTCAGTTTCATTGATATGCGCGGTGAAATGTATCTGCTTGCCGGTTCCGGCGAAGGTCCCGATGCCGACGAATACGATGATGAACTCGGTTTCAACTTGAACGAAGGTGCAAACCGTCACGTATAAAGTTGTCGCGAGGCGGGTCGACCTCCTTTTTGCACTCCTGCGATATGCCTTAGGGGCTTCGCGGGAGTTTCCTGTTTTTGGGGCAGGCGATGCTTTTGCGGGCGATATCCTTGCGGGCGATGTTTCTGCTGAGGACTGGGAGTGGCTCTACAGGCAATGCGGCAGGCAGTCCGTTCTTGGGGGCGCGTTCTCTGCAATCAAATCGCTTTCGTCGGGGAAGCCCGAAACGCTCGGGATTCCGCACCAGCTTTACCTCAAGTGGTTCTACCAGGCGGAGGGTATCCGGTCGTTAAACGAGCGGCATTATGCGTGCTCGGGTGAACTGACGCAGAAGTTTGCGGCGGAGGGTTGCCAGACGCTCATTCTCAAGGGGCAGGCGAATTCCCTGCTTTATCCGGACAGGTTCATCCGGCAGACGGGGGATATCGACATCTGGGTGGGGGGAGGTCGCGACCACGTTTTAAGCGTTCTTCAGAAGTTGAATTTGTTGGAAAGGGCGCGAATCTCTAACCACGACGTTCTGTTTTCCAAGAAGGTTTTTGGGGAAGAAGTCGAGGTTCATTTCGGGTTCGGGGTTGACCGCTGCAGTCCTTTTGCAAACAGCCGCTTGCAGCGTTTCTTGAACGCGGAACTGCCTGCCTCGCATCTTGTTCCTGCGGGCGACACTAAAGATGCGCCGAGTTTCTACGTTCCTTCTAACAAATTCGCGCTGGTCATGCAGCTCTCGCACATATACAAGCACCTGTTGGGGCTCGGGGTGGGCCTGCGCCAGGTGATGGATTACTGCGTGCTACTCCGGGCAAGTTCCGATGGTGAACGCGCGGATGTCGCTGCCCGATTAAAGTCGCTTGGCCTGAACCGCATTGCGGGTGCCCTCATGTGGGTGCTTTCGGAATACCTCGGTCTGGAATCGCAATACCTGCTTTGCCCGCCTGATGCCCGCCGCGGGCGCATTCTCCTTCGCGAAATCATGCGCGACGGCAACTTCGGGAAATTTGCGGATCGTCGCCGCGGCTCTGTTTGGCGCTGGTGGCTCAAAAACCGCCTCCGTCTGGTCACGTTCCTCCCGTTCGATTTCCCGGAAGTTTCGTGGTTCCTGCTGCGCTACTGGGCTTCGTTCGTGTTCCTGACGCCTCAGCGCATCCTGGCCCTACGCCAGTATAAAAAGCACCACAAGTAATATGGACTAAAAAATAAGCCAATTTTTTGTTAAAATGGCTTGATTTTTATACCAATTTTATATATATTGTTGGTATGGAAAAAGTAATCGCCGAAATTTTGCGTGAATTTTATGAGAATGGAGTGCCAACGGATGTGTGCCGTCGCACTGTAGAATTTCTTGAAAAAAAGAGAAATGCGACTTCTATTATTGGTATGCGTCGCACTGGGAAAACTTATATAACGTATCAGCGGATGCATGAACTTATTGACGCCGGACTGCCTCTGAATCGAATTGTTTATGTTAACTTTGACGATGAACGCTTAAGGGGCATCAAGGTGGATGATCTCCATCTTATCGGTGATGTGCATGCGACAATGTATCCTGAGGCTGCCCGGGAAAAGTGTTGGTACTTTTTGGATGAACTGCAGGATGTTGATGGTTGGGAATTTTATGCTCGTCGTCTAATTGATTCTGGGTTGGTTCAATTGTGTGTGACCGGATCTTCATCCAAGTTGCTTTCGTCGGAGGTGGCGACACAGCTACGTGGGCGGTCTTTGGATATGGAGGTTTTTCCGCTGTCTTTTTCGGAATTTCTGCAATTTAATGGGATTTTTAAGACCGTTCCTGAAGAACCTTTTTCATCCAGGACTTGTGGACTGTTGCGTAATGCTATGGCTCGATATTTGGACGAGGGTGGTTTCCCCGATGTGCAAGGGGAGAATGTTCGTGTCCGGAATAAGTTGTTGCAGGAGTACGTGAATGCTGTCGTATTTAGGGATGTTATCGAACGGCATGAAATTTCAAGTGTGCAGGCACTCCGGTATACTTTGGACTATGTTATCCATAATTATGCGCGGAAGGTTTCAACTCGTGCTATCTCTGGCACTTTGAAGGCAATGGGGATTTCGGACAATCGCGAATATATTTCTAATTATCTTCGCTATTTAGCCGACGCATACTTGATTTATCCAGTATCTTTAAGGACTGATTCTGTTTCGGTGCGTAGAACAAATCCTGATAAATATTATATGGTTGATACTGGGGTTGTTCGTGCGATGACGCCAAAGAATGATGCTGAAAAAGGGTGGCTTCTAGAGAACCTTGTTTTTATGCATTTCCGGCGTGGAAATAATAAAATTGAGTATTATATCAATCGTGCTGGCGGCGAAGTTGATTTCCTTGTTACGAATCTCGATACGAAATCTAGGCGGCTCGTTCAGGTTGCTTGGGATATGGAACAGCAAGACACGTTTAAGAGAGAGATAGATGCGATTCGTTTGGCGAAAGAAGAAATTAAAGTGAAAAATTGCTGCATTGTTACATGGAATTCGGAAACTGTTTTAGAAGATGGCATTAATGTGATTCCAATTTGGAAATTCTGTCTCGAATAATTATGCAATAAAAATGGCGGCCCAACTGTCGCCAGATGGGGCCGCCTCAAATTTAAGGGAAGATGCTCGCCTTCTCCCCAAAGAGGATAACTCTACTATGGCAACAAGTTGCCAAGTATCGTATAGCGAGCATGACATGCTACGTCATTGCGAGGAGCGTTGCGACGTGGCAATCTAGGCGAGCGTTATTACTTCTTCTCGCACTTGCATTCGGCAAGGAACTTGTATGCAACGCCGCCAATCACGCCACCGAGAATCGGGGCGACCCAGAAGAGCCAGAGCTGCTTGATGGCAGCACCGCCAACGAACACTGCCATTGCGGTAGAGCGGGCCGGGTTCACGGAGGTGTTGGTCACCGGGATAGAGATGAGGTGGATGAGCGTGAGGCAGAGGCCGATGGCAATCGGGGCGAAGCCAGCCGGAGCGCGGCCGTCGGTAGCGCCCATAATCACGAACAGGAAGATGGCCGTGAGCACGGTTTCAATCAGGAACGCGCCGCACATGCCGGTGGTCTTGCCGCCGAAGGCGTTCACGCCGTTGTTGAGAGCGTCGGACCAGCCGTTGGTGGCGAATGCGCCGATGCCTGCGTTGGTGAGGTCGGGCTGGGCGATGCAGTAGAGCACGGCCGCAGCGATAATGCCGCCAATGACCTGTGCCACGATGTAGGCCGGAGCTTCCTTAGCGGGGAAGCGGCCGCCGGCAACCTGACCGAGTGTGACGGCCGGGTTAAGGTGGCAACCCGAAATGTGGCCGATGGCGTATGCCATGGTGAGCACGGTGAGGCCGAATGCGAGCGACACGCCCACGTAGCCGATACCGGTAGTCGGGACGCCGCAAGCGAGAACGGCAGCGCCGCAGCCGCCAAACACAAGCCAGAATGTGCCGATAGCTTCGGCAATAGCACGGGTAGTGAGTTTCATTTGAATTTCTCCATATTGGGGGTTAAGAGTCGTGCCTTAATTTAGCAAAAGACCCTTTTGGAATTGCCCAAAGTTATGTGAAAAATTGTTTTCGTGCGAAAGCGCACACATAAAGAAAACCCCGCTTTAAAAGCGGGGGCGTTAACTGTGAGTGTCATTCTGAGCGAAGCCCGTTAGGGCGAAGTCGAAGAATCTAAGAATAAGTTTCCTTGAGATCCTTCGATGCGCTTCGCTTACTCAGGATGACACATCGTGTTGGTCAACTTACTTGGCTGCTGTCTTCGGCATCTGCACGGAGATATGAATATCCTGCAGCTGCTGGAGGTCGACTTCGCTCGGGCACTGGTCCATCGGGCTAGATGCGCTCGTGTTCTTCGGGAACGCGATGAAGTCGCGGATGGATTCTTCACCTTCCATGGTAGCAACAACGCGGTCCAAGCCGAAGGCGAGACCACCGTGGGGAGGAGCGCCGTACTTGAAGGCGTCCACGAAGAAGCCGAACTTTTCCTTCACCTGTTCTTCGGAGAGGCCCAGCAGGCGGAACACCTTCTCCTGGACTTCCGGGTTGTGAATACGGATAGAACCACCGCCGATTTCCACGCCGTTCAGAACAAGGTCGTAGGCTTCGGCGTTGCAATCCTTGAGGTTGCCACCGAGCATCATGTCGAGGTGTTCCGGAAGCGGGTTGGTGAACGGGTGGTGCATGGCCATGTAGCGGCCTTCGGTGTCGCTGTATTCGAACATCGGGAATTCGGTAATCCACACGAATTCGCGCTTCTTCGGGTCGCGGAGACCCTTGATGCGGGCGACTTCCAGACGGAGCTGGCCCATGGCGGTTGCTGCAACCTTTTCGGGGCCGGCGATGAAGAACATCATGTCGCCGCACTTGGCACCGACGGCGTCGCGCAGTTCGTTCAACTGTTCAGTCGTAAAGAACTTGCCGACCTGGGTTTCCACTTCGTCGTTTTCCTTGACGCGCATCCACACGAGGCCCTTGGAACCGTACTTGCCCACGTAGGCGGTGAGTTCGTCAATCTGCTTGCGGGTGAAGTCCACGCAGCCCTTGGCGGCGATACCGCGGATCTTGCCACCGGCGGCAACGCAGTTCTTGAACACGCCAAAGTTGCTCTTGGCGCCGATTTCAGACACGTCGTGGATTTCGAGGTCGAAGCGGAGGTCCGGCTTGTCGGAACCGTACTTGAGCATAGCTTCGTGCCACTTCATGCGGCGGATGTGACGCGGCGGTTCGAAGTTCCAAACCTTGCCGAGCACTTCGGTCACGAACTTGTCGAACATTTCCATCACGTCGTCCTGGTCCACGAAGGACATTTCCACGTCGATCTGCGTGAATTCCGGCTGACGGTCGGCGCGGAGGTCTTCGTCGCGGAAGCACTTGGCAATCTGGAAGTAGCGGTCCATGCCGGCAATCATCAGGAGCTGCTTGTACTGCTGCGGAGACTGCGGGAGGGCGTAGAACTTGCCCGGGTTCACACGGCTCGGCACCAGGTAGTCGCGGGCGCCTTCCGGAGTGGACTTGCAGAGCACCGGAGTCTCGATGTTTTCGAAACCGTTGGCGTAGAAGAAGTCGTACACGGCCTTGAGGAAGCGGCTCTTGAGGAGGAGCTTCTTCTGGATCCACGGACGGCGCAGGTCGAGGTAGCGGTACTGCAGGCGCAGGTCGTCGTTTTCCTTGCACTCTTCGTTCGGGTCGTTAATGGCCAAGGGGGAGGTGAGGGCCGCGTTCAGGATTTCGATGGAGTCGATCTTGACTTCGATTTCGCCCGTGGCGAGTTTTTCGTTGGCGTTGCCTTCTTCGCGGGCGTAGACCTTGCCGGTCACCGTAATCACGTATTCGTTGCGGAGCTGTTCGGCGGTCTTCATCACGTCGGCATTGTAGTCCGGGTTGAAGACGATCTGGGTCTTGCCATACTTGTCGCGGAGGTCCACAAAAATCACACCACCATGGTCGCGGCGGCGGTCCACCCAACCGGCGAGTGTTACGGTCTGGCCAACATCTGCCTTGCGCAGCTGGCCGCAGTTATGAGTACGTTTCATAGTTAGTCCTTGAAAGATTTTTTTCGGGCGTAAATATAGTAAAAACAGGTATGTCATCCCCGAAAAACGTTTATGTCATCCCCGCGTAGGCGGGGATCTTTTTTTGCATTGCAATTACACCTTTTTGGTTTGTAAAGTCAATTTTTACACATTCTGTGGCTTTTCGTCGCCAAAATTCGTTTTTTCGTCTTTTTTTTCAAAATTTTTCATTTTTTCGTGAACTTTTGCGGAAAATTACTTGTATATTACTAACGAAATTTTCTGGATTAGGGCTAGCAGGGCCGTTTTTTGTCGTGCATTCCCAATCCGGAGCGTAATTGGAGATATATATGGCAGAAGACTTGCAATACCTTATGGAACGCATCCAGAAAGATGCTGTCGATAAAGCAGAAAACGAGGCGGCGGCTATCATTGCCAAGGCCAAGGAAAAGGCGGCCGATATCGTGAAGGCTGCCGAGGCCGAAGCGTCCGCCCGTCTGGAAAAGGCCGACAAGGACGCCGAAGCGTTCACGGAACGTAGCGAACGCACCCTTGAACAGTCCGCCCGCGACCTTTTGCTTTCGGTAGGCAAGAATCTCGAAAAGATGATTATGGACCTGTTGAACCTCGAGGTGGAGAAGTCCCTGGACGAATCCACCGTCAAGAGCATGCTCCTCACGGTAGCCAAGTCCTATACCTCCGACATCGAGGTGGTTTTCTCCGACGCCGATGCCCGTAAGCTCAGCTCCTTTGTGATGGGCGAGTTCAAGAAGCAGCTTTCCGCCGGCGTGAAGGTCGAAAGCGACAAGGGCGTCAAGTTCGGCTTCCGCATCAAGCTCGACGGCGGCAAGGTCACCCACGAATTTACAGAAGCTGCAATGGCCGACGCTCTTTCGGCCCTGCTCCGTCCGCAACTTGCCAGAGTGGTAAACGCTGCCGCACAGGCGAAGTAACGCGGGTACTTGATGAGCAGTCCTTCTTACTTGATGGCATCTCTTCCGATGATTGAGTTCGGCGATCCGGCCCCGCTCAGTATGGAAGAATTTCGCCACCGCTGCATCGGCGTGCTGTCCGAGCCGGAACTTGCGGCTCTGGACGCGCTTTTGGATGACGGTGAATGCGAAGAGTGCGACGACGAGTTCGTGCGCGCCTACAAGGCCCACGAAATCCAGATGAAGAACGTTTCGGGTAGGCTCCGTGCAAGCGCATGGGGGCCCGATATCCGTTTTACGGAAAAGTCCTTCCCGGGTTACGATGTCGCCTTTGCCAAGATGATTCAAGATGCGTTTGCCAAGTCGAATCCTATGGAAAAAGAGCAGGATATCGACAAGGCCCGTTTCTGGCTTGTGGACTCGCTTGCAGGTGTAGGCGAGGGTACCGTCAAGCATGTTTACGCTTATGCGATCAAACTGAAGATTTGTGAACGTTGGGCGCGCCTCTCCGAACAAGCGGGCGACGCTGCCGTGTTGAATGTTATTAATGCAAACGATCCTGCATACGCCCCTGCGGCGGCACAGGAATGACCGGAGGTCCATTTTCAATGGCTAGTATCGGAAAAATCATCGGCGTCAACGGTAACCTGATTCGCGTCAAGTTCGAAAGCGCCGTGTCCCAGAACGAAGTGGCTTATGCCAAGCTTACTCAGAAAAACAAGGACGGCAAGTCCGAAGTCATCCCCCTCAAGAGCGAAGTCATCCGTATCCGCGGTGACTACGCCGAACTCCAGGTGTTCGAAGACACCACGGGTTTAAAGACGGGTGACGAGGTGGAATTCACCGGCGAACTTTTGTCCGTAGAACTTGGCCCCGGCCTCTTGACCCAGGTCTTTGACGGTCTGCAGAACCCGCTCCCGAAGCTTGCCGAAGAATGCGGCTTCTTTTTGCAGCGCGGTAAGTATTTGAAGGCGCTCCCCCGCGACAAGAAGTGGGCATTTACCCCGGTCGCGAAGGCGGGCGATGTGGTGGTCGCGGGCGATACGCTGGGCACCGTGCCCGAAGGCGTGTTCACGCACCGCATCATGGTGCCGTTCCGCCAGCTCGGCAAGTGGACCGTGGAATCGGTCTCTGCCGCGGGCGAATTCACTGTAGAAACTGTTGTTGCTAAACTCAAGAACGATAAGGGCGAAACCCAGGACGTGACCATGGTGCAGACCTGGCCGGTGAAGATGCCGATCAAGGCCTACGAAGAACGCCTGCGCCCGAGCAAGCCCCTCACCATGCAGCAGCGCATTATCGATACGTTCTTCCCCGTGATGCAGGGCGGTACGTTCTGTACGCCGGGCCCCTTCGGTGCCGGCAAGACGGTGCTCCAGCAGCTCATGAGCCGCTACGCCGACGTGGATATCGTGATTTTGGCCGCTTGCGGTGAACGTGCAGGTGAAGTGGTGGAAACCCTCCGCGAATTCCCTGAACTGATTGACCCGCGTACTGGCAAGTCCCTGATGGAACGTACGCTGATTATTTGTAACACGTCTTCGATGCCGGTGGCTGCCCGTGAAGCTTCTGTTTATACGGGTGTGACTCTCGCCGAATATTACCGCCAGATGGGCCTGAACGTGCTCCTCTTGGCTGACTCCACATCCCGTTGGGCACAGGCTCTGCGTGAAATGAGTGGCCGTCTGGAAGAAATTCCGGGCGAAGAAGCCTTCCCGGCCTACCTCGAATCCGTGATTGCCGCCTTCTATGAACGCGGTGGCGTGGTTCGCCTGAAGGACGGCTCTACCGGTTCCGTGACGATTTGCGGTTCCGTGTCGCCTGCAGGTGGTAACTTCGAAGAACCCGTGACCCAGGCTACCTTGAAGGTGGTGGGCGCATTCCTCGGACTTAGCCGTGAACGTTCCGACCAGCGCCGTTTCCCGGCAATCCACCCGCTGGATTCCTGGTCCAAGTACGAAGGCATCATCGACAGCAAGAAGGTGGCCGAAGCCCGTCACATCCTCGCGAACGGCGTGGACGTGAACAACATGATGAAGGTGGTGGGCGAAGAAGGTACCTCTATCGACGACTTCGTGATTTACCTGAAGTCCGAATACCTCGATGCCGTTTACCTGCAGCAGGACGCCTATAACGAAATCGACGCCGCCTGCTCCGCCGAACGCCAGAAGTACGTGTTCGACAAGGTTTACACTATCCTCAAGACCCCGATGAAGTTCAGCGAGAAGGACGTCGCTCGTACGTTCTTCCTCAAGCTCACTCAGTCGACGAAGGACTGGAACCGCGTCAAGTTCGATTCCCAGGAATTTAAGGACCTTGAACAAAGTATTTTCGCTTCCGTGAAGGAGGTTTCCGCTAATGCATAATGTGGCATACCATCGTATTGAACGCATCGCCGGTTCCGTGATTACGCTCCGCGCCGAAGGTGTAGCAAATCAGGAACTTGCCCAGGTGACAAGCTCGTTCGGAACATCCCTTGCCCGCGTGATCCGTATTGACGGCGACATGGTGGACTTGCAGGTGTTCGCAGGTGCCCGCGGTATTTCCACCGACTCCGAAGTGCGCTTCCTCGGTGAACCGATGAAGGTCCCGTACAGTGAAGCCTTGCTCGGCCGCGTGTTTAACGGTGCCGGTAAGCCCCGTGATAACGGCCCGGAAGTGGACGGCGAACGCATTACTATCGGCGGCCCTTCCGTGAACCCCGCCAAGCGTATCATCCCGAAGACCATGGTGCGTACGGGTATCCCGATGATCGACGTGTTCAACACGCTCGTGGTTTCGCAGAAGCTCCCGATTTTCTCCATTGCCGGTGAACCTTACAACGAACTCTTGGCCCGTATCGCCTTGCAGGCCGAAGTGGACGTGATTATCCTCGGCGGCATGGGCCTGAAGCACGATGACTACCTGTACCTGAAGGACTTCCTCGAAAAGAACGGTGCCATGAGCCGTACGGTGATGTTCATGCACACCGCCTCTGACCCGATTGTGGAATGCTTGCTCGTGCCGGATGCATCGCTTGCCGTGGCTGAAAAGTTCGCTACCGAAGGCAAGAACGTGCTCGTACTCCTTACCGACATGACGAACTTTGCAGACGCCATGAAGGAAATCGCCATTACGATGGAACAGATTCCGTCGAACCGTGGTTACCCTGGCGACCTTTACTCTCAGCTTGCTAGCCGTTACGAAAAGGCTGTGGACTTCGAAGGTTCGGGCTCCATCACTATCCTTGCTGTTACGACCATGCCTGGCGACGACGTGACCCACCCGGTCCCGGACAACACCGGTTACATTACCGAAGGTCAGTTCTACCTGCGCAAGGGCCGTATCGAACCGTTCGGATCTCTGTCTCGTTTGAAACAGCAGGTGAACGGTAAGACCCGTAGCGACCACCGTACCATCATGAACACCATGATCCAGCTGTACGCAAGCTACAAGGAAACTTTGGAAAAGCAGTCCATGGGCTTCAACATGAGTAACTGGGACCAGAAGCTGCTGAAATACGGTGCCCGTTTCGAGAAGGAAATGATGGACCTCTCCGTGAACATTCCTCTTGAAAAGGCTTTGGACCTTGGCTGGGAAATCCTTGCCGACTGCTTCGCACCCGAAGAAACCGGTATTCCGACCAAGATGATCAACGAATATTGGCCCAAGAAGGGGTAATATGGCGAAGGTCAAGTTAACTAAAAACGCCCTCAAGGCGGAACGCGACGCATTGAAGCGCTTCCAGCGCTATCTGCCGACGTTGCTGTTGAAAAAGCAGCAGCTGCAGATGGAAATGCGCACGCTTCAGGAGAGGGTGATGGCAAAGCGAGAAGAGGAGGACAAGCTCCGCAAGAGCATGGCTTCCTGGATTTCGCTGTTTGCTGAACCCATCGAATGGTCAAAGTACCTGTCGGTGAAGGAAGTGCGCCAGGGCGAAGGTAACATCGCCGGCGTGAAGATTCCGACATACGACGGGGTAGATTTTAATATCTCGATTCCGGATTTCTTTACCACGCCCGTGTGGCTGGACGACGGTATCAGAAGTCTGCAGGGCCTGATTTCGCTGCGTCTGGAACGTCGCGTGCTCGAGCGTCAATACGAGCTCCTCTCGAAGGAACTGCGTACCACGAGCCAGCGCGTGAACTTGTTCGAAAAGGTGAAGATTCCCGAAGCGAAGGAAAATATCCGCGTCATCAACATCTTCCTGGGAGACCAGCAGACCAGTGGCGTTGCCCGCAGCAAGCTTGCGAAGGGTAAGGCTACCGCCCGTACCGCAGCCCAGGATGCACTCGCGAAGGAGGCCGCCGCATGATTACTCCTATGAAGAAAGTGACGGTGCTGACGGTTGCAGGTGCGGTTGAAGAGACGCTCCAGGCGCTCCGTACGCTTGAAATTTTGCACCTCACGCCCTTGCAGGCGGCAGCAGGCGCCAAGCTGAACAAGGCCCGCGGCGAAATGAACCGCGTGCAGAAGGCCTTGGAAGTGGTGCCCGAGAAGGCCCCGAAGGGTGTGACTCCCGTGAACCCTTCGGCTAGCTCAGGGACCTCTGCTGCAGACCTTATTGAAGAAATCCAGAACCTGGTTGCCGAAAGCAAGCAGGCGGAAATCGACAAGGAACAGGCCGAAGAGGAACTCACTAAACTTTCCATGTTCAAGAACCTGGATCCCGCAACGGCTGCAGCCTTGCAGGCGAAGGGTATCTTTGTCAAACTCTACCAGCTCCATGACGGTAAAATCCCGTTCGAACTCGAAGGCGAAGGTTCCATCGAAAAATTCGGTCAGGATGAAAACGGCAAGTATGTAGCTGTCGTGAGCAGGGGAGATGCCCCTGTCGCCGTGAAGGGAAACTTCACCGAACTCACGATGCCGCAGAAGTCGCTTGCCGAATACCGCGAAATGGAAGCGCGCGCCAAGGAAACGCTTGCCCGCGTCGAAAAACGCCTGGGTGAACTTTCGGGCGTCCGCGAATCTATCGAGGACAAGCTCCTCGAAGTGGGCGACGACTACCGCATGGTCGAAGCCGAAGCCTCGATGGTGGGCGACAAGAACGTCGCCGCCGTGCAGGGCTTCTGCCCTGCACCTCGCGTAGGCGAACTCGAGAAGGCCGCCCGCGAGCACGGCTGGGGCCTCCTGGTGGACGACCCAGCCGACGGCGACGACATCCCGACTCTGCTTACCTACAGCAAGCTCAGCCGCCCCATGCAGTTCCTGTACGATATCATCGGCATTTCGCCGGGGTACAAGGAAGTGGACGTGTCGGCCGTGTTCCTTTGCTTCTTCAGCATCTTCTTTGCGATGATTGTGGGCGACTCGGCTTACGGCCTGTTGTTCCTCGGTCTCGCACTCTTTGCCCGCAAAAAGATGCCGAAGGCGAACCCTGCTGGTTTCCACTTTATCTACCTCATGAGCATCGCCACCATCGTGTGGGGTGTCATCAACGCAAGCTTCCTCGGGCTCAGCCCCTCGCTTGCGGGGTGGACGTATTACCTGGACATCACCAACTACGGCTGGTTGCCTGAACCGCTGAAGAACGCGATGCTCTGGATCCGCACTAGTGCCCCGACTGACCCTGCGAAGTTCGAAGCCTACAAGGCCTTCGCCCAGTCGATCACGCTGTTGCCCGAAAGCTTCGTGCCGAAGACGGCGGGTGCTTCCCAGATGCAGCATATCCAGCTGTTCTGCTTCTGCATCGCCGTGGTCCACCTGAGTATCGCTCACGTGTGGAACGTCTGCGTGCGCATCAAGCGCAAGGACTCCACGTTCATGGCGCAGGTGGGCTGGCTCATCGGTTGCTGGGTGATGTTCTTCCTGGCCTGCCAGATGGTGCTCGGTATCGACATGCCGAAGTTCGTCATCCCGATGTTCATCGTGGAAGCCGTACTCCTGGTGCTCTTTACGGTGCCGCCCAAGAGGCTCAAGCAGGACTTCATCAGCATCCCGATGCTCGTCTTGGACGTGGTGAACAGCTTTACCGACGTGATCAGTTACATCCGTCTGTTCGCTGTGGGCATGTCCGGTGCGGCCATTGCCGAAGCGTTCAACGACATGCTTTCGCCGCTGTTCGGCTCCGCTGTCGGTATCGCCGGTGCAGCCTTCTTGCTGCTCTTTGTGCATGGCCTGAACATCGCGCTTGCGGTCATGGGCGTCGCCGTCCACGCCGTACGTCTTAACACACTCGAATTTTCAAATGGACTTGGCCAGGAATGGAGCGGATTCGCGTTCGCGCCCTTCGCCAAGCAGAAAAATTAAACCAAGGGATGATTCCCGCTACTTAATGAGGAAAAAACAATGGAACCGAATACAATGGTTACTCTCGCTAAAATGGGTGCTGCTGCCGCTCTCGGCATTTCGGCAATGGGCTCCGCCCTTGGTTGCGGAACGGCTGGTATGTCCGCCATCACCATGTGGAAGAAGGCTTATGCCCAGGGCAAGAGCGCTCTCTTCACCTTGCTGGTGTTCGTGGGTGCCCCGATTTCCCAGACGATTTACGGCATGCTCCTGATGAACTTCATCTTGAGCAAGGCTGCTGAATCCGGCTTTACCAACTGGGGCGGCTGCCTCGGTGCCGGTATCTTCGGCGGTCTTGGCATGATGGCTTCTGCCTGGTACCAGGGCAAGTCCGCTGCTGTGGCTTGCGATGCTCTCGGTGAAACCGGCAAGGGCATGGTGAACTACTTGATGGTGCTCGGTATCGTGGAAACCGTGGCCCTGTTCGTTCTCGTGTTCTCCATGATGGTGCTTTAATCCAGCGAGGTAACACGTATGGATCAAGCTCAACTTTTAACGCTCGCGAAACTCGGCGCGGTGGCGGCCCTGGGCCTTGCCGCGGTGGGTTCTGCGCTGGGCTGCGGGACTGCCGGCATGGCGGCCATCGGGGCCTGGAAGAAGGCGTATCTCAAGGGTAAGAACGCGCTGTTTACGCTGCTCATCTTCGTGGGGGCACCCATTGCGCAGACAATCTACGGCATGTTGCTGATGATGTACATCCTGAACAAGTCCCAGGCGGCTCCGGCCAACTGGGCGGCGTACCTGGGTGTCGGCATCTTCGGTGGCATCGGCATGATGGCCTCTGCCTGGTACGTGGGCAAGTCGGCGGCTGACGCCTGCAACGCCCTCGGCGAAACCGGCAAGGGCCTCGTGAACTACTTGATGGTCTTGGGCGTCGGCGAAACCGTCGCACTGTTCGTCATGGTGTTCTCCATGATGCTGGTATCGTAGCGCAAAGTGTCATGCCCGCGCAGGCGGGCATCTCCTTTTCAAGAATAGCGGGGCAATGCCCCGCACCCTTTTTTTATAATTGGACTGTGAAAAACAATTAGGATTAGACCATGGTTCAGGAATCTTTTGAATTTGTCGTGTATATGATTCACGCTTGCGCAAACAAGTGGAATCGTTTGCCGTCTTTTGTGTATCGAAAGCTGGCTGAATCAGGCTGTATTCAGAAATTCCTTGTTCCCAATTACGAAATTTTGCATACGCAGAGCACTGATTTCGTCGTCAGCGATATTGAAGAATATCTGAACGTCCGTAAGGTGGCCATATGATCGTCTATCATGGTTCGAACGTTGTTGTTGACAAGCCGGATGTTGAGCATTCTTTTCGCCCGCTTGATTTCGGAAAGGGATTCTATGTCACGACGGTGCGTGAACAGGCTGTCCGTTGGGCGCACAGGAAAATCGATATTCTAAAGGATGGGAACCTGAAGCCGATATTGAATGTCTATGACATGGACGATGTCCCCGCCGCACTCGCCGTTAAGACGTTCCCCGATGATTTAGAGGAATGGATTGATTTCGTGTGCAAATGCCGCGATGGTTTCTTGGAATATGCCCAATACGATGTAATTATGGGCAAGGTCGCAAATGACAAGGTTTTCCGTGTTGTGGATATGTATCACTCCGGTATCTGGGATATGCCGCGGGCATTGAAGGAAATAAAGGCTTATCCGACTTACGACCAGATCGCCTTTATCACGCAAAAGGCTATTGATGCGGTCCTGAAATACAAGGGTTGCGAAGAGGTGTAAAATGGTAGACGAAGATGTTCTGGAAAAAGTCTATCAGGAACGCCTGGAAGAGCGCATTATTGCGCATCTTGCGCAGGTGAAGAACTGTTCGCTAGAACAGGCGATGGATATGTATTATAACAGCGAACTGGCTGACAAAATCCATCAAGGGAAAGATGGAATCCAGTATCTGGACTATAAGGTCTTGGTGCAGATACTTGTTGATATGGGAGGTTAAGCCATCTTGGAGATAATCTCTGCGAATCCGTCATTGTCTGCCAGGGCAATTTCGGAAATGGACCATGCAGGAGTTTAATAAGAGGGTAGCATAAGCTACTATATTCATTGCGCAACCCCAAAAAGGTAAAACAATGGCAAAAGTCAACTACAA
>NZ_FQWR01000038.1:0-11986 GCF_900129735.1 Fibrobacter sp. UWCM
TTGTAGTTGACTTTTGCCATTGTTTTACCTTTTTGGGGTTGCGCAATGAATATAGTAGCTTATGCTACCCTCTTATTAAACTCCTGCATGGTCCACTAAGCATGAGCAACATACAAATGAAGGATCTCAACAAACGCATACCTATAATATACACTGATATTTTATAAGTGAATGCTCAAAAAATCAAATTCCGATAATCTAGCAAAAAATGAAGATTAAACACATTACAAAACGGCCCGGATTTTATTCCGGGTCGCGGTTTATAATAGGAGATCCCCGCCTGCGCGGGGATGACAATTGCGGGTTATTTCACAAACGCGCCGTAGATAGCCTTGATGGCCTTCTCGGTATCGGCTTCGTCAACACCGGTGATGATGTTGATCTGCGAAGAACCCTGGTCGATGATGCGGACGTTCACCTTGTTCTCGGCAAGAGCGGTGAAGAGCTTTGCAGCCACACCGATCTTGTTCGTCATGCCGTGACCGACAGTCGCGATGAGCGAGATGCCCGGGAACACCTTGATACGGTCGGGGCGCATCTGCTGCGTGATGTCTTCGAGGACCACGTCCTGCACGGCGTCGAGGGCCTTAGAATCCACCACGATGCTCATGGAGTCGATGGCGCTCGGGCACAGTTCGTAGGAGAGGCCTTCGCTTTCGAGCACGGCGAGCACGCGGCGACCAAAGCCCACTTCCTTGTTCATCATGGACTTTTCGATGTAGATCATCGAGAAGCCCTTACGGCCGGCGACACCCGTAATCGGGAGCTTTGCTTCTTCCGGAGTGGGGCCGATAATGGTGCCCGCATCTTCGGGGCGGTTCGTGTTGCGGATGTTGATAGGAATCTTCTTCGCGCGGCACGGGGCGATGGATTCATCGTGGAGCACGCTGGCGCCGGAGTAGGCGAGTTCGCGGATTTCGCGGTAGCTCACGTATTCGATGGGCAGCGGATTTTCCACAATGCGCGGGTCAGCCATGAGCATGCCCGAGACGTCGGTCCAGTTCTCGTACTTGGCGGCATCGATGCCGTTGGCAAGGATTGCGCCCGTGATGTCGGAGCCGCCACGGCTGAAGGTCTTGACTTCGCCACGGAGGTTTGCACCGTAGAAGCCCGGCAGCACGTAAAGCTGGTTCTCGTCGGAGAGGGTCTTCGCGATGTCTTCGTAGGTCTTCGGGACAATGCGGTACTTGTCGTCGAAGGTAATCAGCGGGAAGGTGTCGACGAAGTTTGCGCCCAGGTACTTGGCCATGAGGCGTGCGCACAGGAATTCGCCACGGCTCACCAGGAAGTCCGTGCTCACGGATTCGGGCTGGTTCTTCAGCTTGTCTTCGAGGCTGTCGAGGTCTTCGGTCAGCTTGTCTTCGAGACCGAGGTCCTTGCAGATTTCGTCATAGCGCTGACGGATCAGGTTCCACGGGGTCGAAAAGTCGAGGCCCTTGGAGGCGAGGTCGTAGGTGCTGTAGAGGAGGTCGGTAAGCTTTGTTTCCTTAGGATTGCGCTTGCCGGGGGCGGAAACGACGATGACCTTGCGGTTCTTGTCGGATTCAACGAGGGCCTTGATCTTCTTGAACTGGCCGGCATCGGCGACAGAGCTGCCGCCGAACTTGCATACGATTCTTTGACTCATTTTTTCCTTTCGGGCCACCAAACCTCTCGGCTTCGAGCGCAACCGCTTTCCTCGCGATCAATCCCCGTTCGGGGACTTGCCCAAGCCTACCCATCTGGCCAGCCACTTGGTTTTTGTGTCTATGTCTGCGACGGCATTTTACCGCCGCGCGGGGGCAAAGATAGAAAATTACGCCCCCGATGTCTAGGTTTTGGTCCGTTCAAGGCCCCAAATCGGCATTTCGTCGCAAAAACGCACATTTGCACACCGCACACTCCCCAAAAAAAGATATATTCCCGTACAAACAAATTAAGAAGTTTCCTAAAAAGGAGAAAAAATGAAACGCTTCCTGACCACCGCCGCGGTATTCGCAACGCTCCTGACTGCCTGCGGCGACGACACATCCTCCAACGCAGGTAACGGGTCCAGCAGGCCCACAGGGGACGATGTCTTTTCAAGAGCCGGCACACTATACGTCAACGAGTCGGAACATATCCTGGCGATAGCACTCGAGAACTACGAAACCCAAATGTGTGTCGTAGAAGAGGACAACTACACCTAGAAAACCGTACACATCAACAACGAACCGGATTCCATGATGTATGAATTCCGTGGCGACACGCTGCTGCTCTACGACATTTACCATGGCCTTCCCGATACGGATTACGGCGAGATGCTGGTCGGCGGCACCGCGGGCAACCTCTACGGCACGTGGACCTACACCGGATGCGAATATGACAAGGAAGAAGACGAAACCGAATGCTATGAAAAGAACCTGCAGTACTTCCTCCGCACAATAACCTTCTCCAAGGGTAAGGCCGAAATCAACTACAAGGTATACTTCGATCGTTACGTAGAAGACCACAGCGACTTCATGAATTCCTACTTCATGAGCCAACTCTTCAACACCCTCGGCGGCAACTATCCCGAAATCTACCTAGATGAAATCTGGTACATGGAAGCCTCGAGCGTGCAAGCCACAGCACAAAAAATCGGCGCAGTATTTACATCGAAGACCAAGTCGAACGCCACCTTCGAACTGGGCGGCAAGACATATACCGTCAACGTAAAACATATGGACATGAGCCTGAACCGCGAAGGCTATTTTATCGCAAGCGAGAACAAGGAAATCCAGGTGGAAGTGAGCGACGGCATAACAACCTGTACGGGCGAGTACATCTCCCACTACATGAACGCCGACTACTGCAAGGCAGAATACAAGGACAACCTCCGCATGGATGAATGGGAAGACTCCAACCTCGGGACATTTATCGCGGCAGAGAGGTACCGCAGCAACAACGAAGATGATTTCGAGCAGTGCATCACGGGTATCGCATACAAGAAGTACGACCCCCTTGACGGATACACCTACGCCAAAGCCGCAAAGACTCTCGCGAAAAAAGGCTACAACGCAAGCGACCGCGAATCCCGCCGCGAAAGGTCTCTCCGCAAGTGGGCGAAATACGCACGGTAACTTGTTTTTTGTAAAAATTGATACGCGAATGTAAAAAAACAGGGAGGGCATGGCTCAAAATCGCCGCGAAATCGTTTTATGGTTAGGAGACCACCATGAAACAACCTAAGGAACTCATGAAAATTGCGGCGAACTCCTCCGTACCCGTGCTCATCCAGGGGGAATCGGGCGCAGGCAAGGAAGTCGCGGCACGCTACATACACGAGCAGAGCCCGCGGAGGAACGGCCCGTTTATCGCGCTGAACTGCGGGGCGCTCGCGCAGAACCTCATCGAAAGCACGCTCGAGGGCTCCGTAAAGGGCGCCTACACCGGGGCATACGCCGACCAGAAGGGAATCGTGCGGTCGGCACACGGGGGCACGCTGTTCCTCGACGAGATAGGCGAACTTCCGCTCGACGCCCAGAGCAAGCTACTGCGCATTCTGCAGGAACGCACGGTACTGCCTGTAGGCGGCTCGCACTGCATCCACGTCGACTTCCGGCTCATCTGCGCTACAAACAGGAACCTCAAGAAGGAGGTGCTCGAAAAGCGTTTCCGCGAAGACCTGTTCTTCAGGCTGAACGTATTCCCGATAGTCATCCCTCCCCTGCGCTCGCGCGACGACTTCGAGGAACTCGCACGCGACCTGTGGTACAGGATATGCGAGCATGCGAGACGCACGCATTTCGAGGTCCCCAAGACAAGGCTCACCATTGGCGAGATTACCGCCCTCAGGCAGTTCAAGTGGCCCGGCAACGTGAGGCAGCTGAAAAACGTGCTGCAGCGCTACGCCCTGCTGGAATCGCACGGGGTAAGGCTCGAGGAACTCCTGTGCGAGGAATTCGCAATGGCATCGGTACACGAGGAAGAATCAAGGCAGAAGGGCGAGCAAAACGCACTCTGGGCCAAGCGGCGCGCGGCCGCCCCCAAGTGGGAAGTCATCAAGAACGTGCTCGACTCGTGCGAATGGAACAAGAGCATGGCATCGAGCAAGCTAGGAATAAGCAGGGGGAGCCTCTGCTACCAGGTGCGCAAGCACGCGGGGAGCATGGCGGAGGCGGGCTAGAATAAGGGCTAGAACCTTACGCCCAGGCCGAGATAGTGGTTGCCGTCGCCAAGCGCGGGGCGCGGCGAGTAGCCGTAGTCAAAGACGATTCGCCCGAAGGTGAACCCGAGGCCCGCGCTGAAGCCGTCCTCGGTATGCGGGCGCGCCGCATAGCCCGCACGGAGCAGCAGGAATTCCTGATAAGCGACTTCCATGCCGAAGCGCCATTCGGGGTCGTCCATGTCGGCGCGGCGGTAGGCGTCGGCAGAAACGTGAACTTCCCAGAGGCTCTCGAGCCCGAGGAGGCTACTCACAGGAACGATGCCCGTAATGCCCGCCTGCAGTGCCATCGGGGCGGCCTCGTGCTCGCCGCTGAACTCGCTGTCGGTCACATAGCCGAAGTTCGTGATGGTGGCACCGAACGAGAGGTACTTGAGCATGCGGTAAACGACGCCCGCATCGCCCAGAATGGCGAGGGTCGACTCGTCGTCAATCGCCTGGTAGGCAAAACGTGCAGAAAGCGACCAGCCAAAGGCCTTGCCGTAATTGCCGGCGCCAGCCTGCAATGCCCACGCATACGCACCGTAATCCCCGGTAAGCATGCCTTCCTCGTCACGGCCCTCCAGGTCATCGTACCCGAGGTACTCGAGCCCGAAGGAGAGGGCGAACGATTCGAAAAGCGGCAGCCCGTAATAAACGGAGACAAAGTTGTCTGCACCCGCATCACCGAAAATTATCTGGTTAAGCCCGAATTCGGATTCGCGCAGACCCGTGAGTGCCAGAGGGTTGCGCGTCACTTCGGAGATGCGGCTTGCGTCGGCCACGCCCGCACCAGAAAGAGCTGCACTGCGCGGCGACACCTGCATCGAAAGGAACTGCATCGTAACACCGCCAAGCCCGGTATTCCAGTAGCGACCGCTAGCGGCAAGCGCAGCGACACACGGGAGCAGGAGGATAATCAGCAGTTTCTTCAACATACAAGTTATAAGATACAAAAATTACTTGTGCAGGATCTAACCGCGCCAGCCTTCCATGATTTTCATGCAGGCAGCGAGAAGCTCGGCGGAGCGCACCTTGTCCTCGGTTTCCACGTAGCAGCGGAACTCGGGAGCGTTGCCGCTCGGGCGCAGGTGCACGATGTCGCCGGAATCGAATTCCATGCGGTAGCCGTCGGTCTCGTCGATTGCGACAATCTTGCCCTGGAACTGCGCCGGGGCGGAACCGTCCTTGGGCTTGAAGCGGCTCGGCTTCGCGGTCAGCGCGCCGAAAAGCTTTTCGCCGAGTTTCTGCTCGCGGATTTCGGCAAGCTTGGCCTTCGAGGTCGCGGTCGGGAATTCCTTGAGGCGGTCGCTGAGCGTGAAGCGCTTGGGGAGGCGCTTGAGCAGGTCGACGACGCACATGCGTTCCTCGCGCACGCGCACCATCACGGCAATCATCGGGAGGAGCGCATCGCGGGTCGGGAGTGCGGGCAGCGTGCGGGTGGCACGCGTCTCGCCGCCGCGGCCATCGCTGTCCACGAATTCACGCGTGAGGTCGGTCTGCAGCAGGAACCCGCCGTTCGCCTCGTAACCGGCGACGGACGCGCCCTTGTCCGCGGCGTCCACAAGGCTTTCCATGCCGGCAATCACGTACGGGCTCCCGATGCGGGTACGGCAAATCTTCTCGAAGGAGCCGGACTTCTCGAGCGACGTGTTGCAACTCACCGGAGTTGCAATGCGCTTGACGCCAAGCGCCTGGGCAGCGAGGATGCCCAGCACGTCGCCACGCAGCCACATGCCGGTATCGTCTGCCAAAAGCGGGCGGTCGGAGTCGCCATCCGTGCTGAAAATCGCATCGACGAAGTCCTTGTGCGCGAAGTCGCGGGCAAGGTCTTCGTCTTCCTTGCGGATAGCTTCCGTATCGACCGGGATAAACGTCTCGCTGCGGGCGAAGGGTTTCACCGTGGCGCCCAGGCTTTCGAGTACCTTCACCACGATGTCGCGGCCCACGGCGGAATGCTGGTACACGCCGATGGTGAGGCCTGCAAGGGCACGCGGGCCAAAGAACGCGGGGTAGCGCTTCAGATAGTTCTCTTCCGCTTCCATCTCCACGGCGGGGAGTTCCGGGGCATTCTTCAGCATGCCCTGCGCATCAAAAATCGCCTCATCAAAGTCGACGGACTGCGAAACGATTCCCTGTTCGTCCTTCTTGGAAATCTCGCCCTTCGGGTGGTTGAACTTGATGCCGTTGCGGTCGGCAGGAATATGGCTACCCGTCACCATGATGGTCGGGAGCGCCTTGTCGATACCGTACAGCGCAATCGCCGGGCTCGGGATGCGGCCGCAGTACACGACCTTCCACGCGCTGTCCTCGCCCGCCTTCACGAGCGCCTTCAGAATGCGTTCCGTACTCGGGCGCAAGTCGCCCGCAATCGCAATCGTATGCTCGCACTTGTAGCTCTGTTCGCAGTACTTGATAAACGAACGCGCGTACACGTAGCACACGCGGTCGGTCATGGCAGTTACCAGGCCGCGCGCACCGCTCGTACCAAACGCCACGCCGGACTGTTTCATCACATCTTGCATCGAAACGGTCATGGAAACCTCAATTTAAAAAAGCGTCCCGCCTAGCGGGACGCGAACAAACTAGAAAAATACGGGCGGCCAACGCGGGTTCTTCGAGCTCATGTCGATCTTGTAGAAGTCCTTCTCGAAGCGTCCGTCGTCGAGTCCGTACATCTGCATCACGTGGCGGGCAATCCACTTGCCGAGCTTCATCACGGTGAGCTTCTTGCGGAGGCGGCCCTGGCAGTCGCGGTTCATGATGTCCGGGAGGGTGGAGGTCGTGAGGATTTCGTCGATGGCCGGGCTGTTGAGCTTTTCGCGGGCCTCGGGGCTCGTGTGGAAGTGCGTCACGCCGAAGCACACGCGGTTCGGGTTGCCCTTCTTGATATGTTCGCAGCACTGCACGATGGTCGTACCCGTACGCACCATGTCGTCGAACACAATCACGTCCTTGCCCTCGATTTCCTCGATGCTGATGTCGGAGAGTTCCGGGTTGAAGGTCATGCTGATTTCGCGTTCACCGGTACGGACCTTGTCCATCACCACGCGCTTGCATTCCGGCAGGTCGAGCGCCTCGTAGACGGCGTTCATGAACGGGCGTGCGCCCTTGTCCGGGGAAACAATCACCAGGTTGTTGCCGTCCTTGCCCGTCTGCACGAAGTTGCTGTTCTTGATGTAGTGCGCGTAGACGTCGGTCGGGATGAGGTTGTGGAAATGACCTTCGAAAATTTCGCTGAAGAGGTTCTGCACCTTGACGCTGTGGTTGTGCACCGTCACCACGGCATCCACACCGGACTTCTTCAAAAGTTCGGCGTAGAGGAGGCTCGTGAAGGCCTGGCCGTCGAACTTCTTCAAGTCGATGTCCGGGCGGTCCTTCTCGAGAGGGCCAATGCGGTGCGGGCCGCGGTCCTGGGCGCTGTAGAACAGGTCGGGTTCCACGAGCACCACCTGCTCGGCACCGTTGTCCTTCGCGGCGCGGGCCAGAATGCAGTTGCGCATGGCGTAGTCGTTACGGCTGCGTTCGTGGTTCGAGACCGAGCAAATCAACACGATCTTGCCCTCGAGGCGACGGCCGATATGCTCCATGTCGTCCACATCCAGCATGTAGCGGGGGCAGAATTCGGAGTTGGCGAAGGTCTTCAGGGAGACCACGTCGGAGATGTCTTCACGGAGGCCGATGTACTGGGCCATGTCGATGGCGAACGGGTCATCGGTGAAGTTGCCGGTCACGATAAAACGATCTGACATAAATGCGCCTTGATGTTAAAGTTGAACCTTTTGGGTAGCGCAAATATAGTTTTTTAATCAGAGCCTCGCCTTCACAAGCGCGAACAAATCCGCAAAGACTTCGTCGGGAGTGCGGTCCGCATCGATTGCGGCAACACAGTCCGGGTATTCACGAGCCGCGGCCAGGTACCCCTGGCGCACCCGTTCGAAAAAGTCGGCCTTCTCCTGCTCCAGGCGATCGGGTGCCTCGCCCCGCTTCGCGGTGCGTGCGCGGCCGCGCTGCACGTCGATATCGAGCACCACCGTGAGTTCCGGGAAGCACCCCCCGCAGGTCAGTTCCGTAAGTTGCTGCACCAAGCCTGCACCGAGCCCGCGGGCGTATCCCTGGTAGGCGAACGTGCTCCACGCAAAGCGGTCGGCAATCACGACCTTGCCTGCATCGAGTGCCGGCTGGATAATCTCGTGAATCACCTGCGCGCGGGCGGCGTTGTACAAAAGGAGTTCGGTCTTGTCGCCCATGACGCCCTTGAACGCAGGGTCGAGCAGTATCTCGCGGATACGTTCCGAAATCTTCGCACCGCCAGGTTCGCGCAACTTCACGACGGAATAGCCTTCCTTCGTGAGGGCGGCGATGAGCATGTCGATCTGGGTCGTCTTTCCCGACCCGTCGATGCCTTCCAGACTAAAGAAACGCTTCGCGGTCTGCATCATTCTACCGTAACAATACACTGGACTGGATCCTTCGCCCTTCGACGCGCTCCGCTTGCTCAGGGACCTTAATAAGGTTGGATGACACCCCTAATCCTTACTCCACGTCCTTGCCGTGGCACTTCTTGTACTTGAGGCCGGAACCGCACCAGCACGGGTCGTTACGCCCGAGCTTCGGGCCCTGCTGCTGGGCGCGCTTCCTTGCGGCGGCGAGCACGGCGGGGTTCGTGTAGGTACGGCGCACCGTCGGGCGCGTGCCCGGCAAGGCGGACTGCGGCATCGGCTGGGCGCCCTGCTGTTCTTCCGAGATGGCGTTGCTTTCGGAAGTAGCGGCCTGGCCGGCGAGACCCGCGGCCTTCGCGCCTTCTGCACTCAACTGCTCCGCTTCGGCAGGCTCAGCGGCCTTATCGGTCGGTGAGCCGCCCTGTGCCTGCGCGGCTTCGGCAGCCTTGCGTTCGGCATCAATCTGTTCCTGGCTCTTGAGCTGCAGCTGGTCCGGCGACACGGTCATGCCGTTCGGGAGCGTAATGCGGATGTTCAAGATGCGCAGCGCCGTGAGGGTCGCAATCTTCTCGAGGCAGCCCTCGAACAGCTTGAAGCCCTCGTTCTTGTAGACCATCAGCGGATCCTTCTGCGCGTAACCGTGGAAGCGGATGGCATCCTTCAGCTGGTCCATCGCATACAAATGTTCCTTCCACACCTGGTCAATCGTCATGAGCAGGAAGCGACGCTCAATGTTGCGGAAGTCGGCTTCCGGGATAATCTTGCCGAGCTTCTCGTAGCGCGCCTTGCAGAGCCCGATAATCTCGTCGAGCACCTGTTCCGGAGTCTTGTGCATCGCCTCGTCGAGCGTGAGGTGGTATTCCATGCCGAGCGTGCGCTGCAGGTCGGTATGCAGGCCCTCGAGGTTCCAGTCCTCGGGGTAACTCTTCGCCACGATGTAGTTAGAAACCTTGATATCGCACGCGTCCTCGATGCGGTCCATGATTTCCTGGCTGATGTCCTCGCCGTTCAGAATACGGCGGCGGAGCCCGTAAATCACCTTGCGCTGCTCGTTCATCACGTTATCGTAGTCGAGCAGGTGCTTACGGATATCGAAGCTCTGGCCTTCCACGCGGCGCTGTGCACCACGGATGGAGCGGGAAACGATCGGGTGCGTAATCACCTCATCTTCGCCCACGCCAAAGCGGGTCATGAGGTTCTTCACGCTATCGCCACCGAAAATGCGCATCAGGTTGTCGTCGAGGCTAAGGAAGTACTGGCTCGAACCCGGGTCACCCTGACGGCCCGAACGGCCGCGCAACTGGTTGTCGATACGGCGGGACTCGTGGCGTTCCGTGCCAAGCACATGGAGACCACCCAGTTCCGTGACTCCCGGACCAAGCGCGATGTCGGTACCGCGGCCAGCCATGTTGGTCGCAATCGTCACCTTGTCCTTGTAGCCCGCGTACTGGATGATTTCCGCTTCGCGGCCATGGTTCTTCGCGTTCAAGACTTCGTGCGGAATGCCTTCCTTCTCCAAAAGGCCGTGCAGGTGCTCGGACTTCTCGATGGATGCCGTACCCACGAGGAGCGGCTGGCCCTTGCCGTGGCGCTCCTTGATCTCGGCCACGATGGCGCGCCACTTCGCGTCTTCGCTCTTGTACACCATGTCCTGCAGGTCCTGGCGGATGCAGGGCTTGTTCGTGGGAATCACCCACGTGTTCATGTTGTAAATCTTGATGAATTCCGTAGCTTCGGTTTCGGCGGTACCCGTCATGCCCGAGAGCTTCTTGTACATGCGGAAGTAGTTCTGGAACGTGATGGTCGCAAGCGTCTGGTTCTCGCGACGGATCTGCACGCCTTCCTTCGCCTCGATGGCCTGGTGCATGCCGTTGCTGTAACGGCGGCCTTCCATGAGGCGGCCCGTGTTCTCATCCACGATGACGATTTCGCCATCGCGCACGATGTAGTCCACGTCCTTCTCGTACAGGTGCCATGCGCGGAGTGCCTGGTCAATGTAGTGCACCCAGTCGGCGTGCTCGCCGTAGAGGTTCGTAATCTGGAGGAGGCTTTCCACGTGGTTCACGCCCTTCTCGGTGAGCATGATGTACTTGTCCTTCTCGTCCACGCCGAAGTCCTTGTTCTTCACGAGCTTCTGGGCAATCTCGTTCGCCTTCGAGTACTTGTCGGTCGCATCCTCGGCAGGGCCGCTGATGATAAGCGGGGTACGCGCCTCGTCAATCAAGATGGAGTCCACTTCGTCCACGATGCAGAAGTTGAGTTCGCGCTGCACCAGCTGCGAGGGGTCGACCGCCATGTTGTCGCGCAGGTAGTCGAAGCCGAACTCGTTGTTGGTACCGTAGGTCACGTCGCTGTTGTAGCTCGTGCGGCGCGTTTCCGGGTCGAGCCCGTTCACGATAAGGCCCACCGTAAGCCCGAGGAACTTGTACACGAGGCCCATCTGCTTCGCGTCACGGCCTGCGAGGTAGTCGTTCACCGTCACCACATGCACGCCGTGGCCGCCGAGGCCGTTCAGGTACACCGGGAGGGCGGCAGCGAGGGTCTTACCTTCACCCGTCGCCATTTCGGCAATCGCGCCCTCGTGGAGCACGAGGCCACCGATCATCTGCACGTCGAAGGGCATCATGCGGAACGGCTTTACCGATTCCGGGTAGAGCTCGCGCACCTTCGCGTAGAGGGCGGCAGGCAGGTAGACTTCCCATTCGTTCTTCCCGCTGTCGAGTTCCGCCTTCGCGTCGTTCACCGCATCCTGCAGTTCGGGGCCGAGGCGGCTGAAGTCGAAGCCAAATTCCGGCTTGAAGATGTTGAAGATACCGAGCCTGCGGTCACAGGCTTCCTGGCACACCGCAAAGGCATCGACCTTGATATCCTCGAGAGTGCCGCCGTTCTTGAGTTTCTCGCGGAATTCCGCGCTCTTCGCGGCAAGGGCCGCATCGTCCAGGGCCTCGAGGGCAAGCCTTGCCGCATGAATCTTCTCGATTACAGGGCGGAGCTGCTTCACCTTGCGTTCGTGCGGAGTTCCGAAAACCTTGTGGAGGACAGTATCTACTATGCTCATAACGTTCCTTTATAACGGCCGAAGGCGTACCCGCGGCCACCGATTAAATTTTACGTCTGCAAATTTAGGAAAAAACGCCCACACAAAAAGCCCCCGCACGCGGCAGGTGGCCCAAAACAAACGTTTTTGAGGGTTCAGGCGCTAGAACCTGTTGAGCCCGCGGTTCCCGTGTTCACGGAGCCAGTTCTCGAAGGCGATTTCCCACTTTTCCTTCTTGTGCACCGGCACGACATGCGCCTCATGACGGTGGATTTGTAGGTTTTTTAATAGTGGGTTCATGAACAACCATATTCATTACCGGTTAAGTTAAAATATATCCTTTTTTCTTGTTAAGTGGTATAC
>NZ_FQWR01000040.1:0-10133 GCF_900129735.1 Fibrobacter sp. UWCM
GTATACCACTTAACAAGAAAAAAGGATATATTTTAACTTAACCGGTAATGAATATGGTTGTTCATGAACCCACTATTAAAAAACCTACAAATCCACAAGCCAACAAGCGAATCACCATCAACCTTTCCGGTGGAATAAGCAGAACTGGTAACGCCTTCTTCGTTGTAACCAATAATTCCACCTACATTGGTTGAGCCAAACACCGCACCTTTATTGTAGACAGACTCAACTTTGGATCTTTTCGCATGGCCAATAATACCCGCAGAATATTTATTAGCAACAATTGAATCCGTATTTGCAGACTCCGTTATAGTGACGCACAATGCTTGTCCCACAACCCCTGCCGTATAATTCGTTCCCACAATCACTCCGCGATTTAAAACGTTCTGCATGGAACCATAGTTCGCAGACGCAGGGCAATAACTATACCCAAAGAAACCTACTATTCCTGCAGTATACTCCTTCCCTGTAATTCTTGCAAAATTTGAACCATTCTTTAATTCAGAATTTGAACCAAGGGAAGCCGCAATGCCCCCAACATTATTAGAGCCTACAACTTCAGCATAATTTCTTGCATCTGAAATTTTAATAGAACTCCCAGTTCCAATAACTCCTCCAACATTTTTCAATCCAGTTACAACGCCCTGATTTTCAACATTCTCCACAGTCCCTTTTTTATCATGCGCCGATTCATAAGAACCAATTATACCACCTGTCACTGTTCCTGTCCCAAAAACGGAAGCCCTATTAACCGAATTACTTAAAGAACCATTTCCTTTCAAATTCCCTATTATTCCAGCAGTTGCGCTTCCACCCTGCACCCAGGAATTCTCTACAGTCAAATCCTGCACAGTCCCACTCGAATTTCCAAACAGACCATTGTGTGTACTCGTTGTATTGATGAACATTCCACTAACGGAGTGTCCATCGCCATCAAAATTGCCATCGAAGGAGACACTCGAATTTCCAATAGGAGTCCACTTGTGGAGCTTGGTTGAATCACCGACCAACGCACCCTTCTCGTCGATGACATCGCCTTTGTTCAGTTTGATATCAGCCCCGAGTTTAAAGTACTTGCCTTGATAAGCCTTATCACTCGAGTTCACGACAAACGAAAGATGGGCCAACTGTTCCGCGGTCAGAATGACATAGGGACTCAACTTGGTTCCCGCACCGCATGCGAAATCCTTCGCCGTAGTTCCGTCCCAAGGCACCCCCACCTCTCCAACACATTCCTCATCCAAAAGTTCCATGCTACTTGAGGATTTCTTGTCATCGCTCTTGCTATCCGAACTCGTTCCCTTTTTGCTAGAACTGCTAATTTCTGACGACTCGTCGTCATCCTTGGGTGCAGAAACAGTCTGTGTGCAAGCGACAAGCATTGCCACAATTCCAAGAAATCCAAACAAAGAGTAGCGCATATGAACCTCTAAATACCCTATTCAACAAAATATATATTACGCAAACAAAAAAGAACGTACTGAAAATATTCCAATATGGAAATTGCAAAAAATTCATTTTTCTCTTGACAATTGCATTTCACAAATTTATATTTAGTGCACAAGTGAGTAGAAAGCATTCACTAAACAACTAGACAAAACCTCGCCTTTTCTAGCATGTAGGCGGAAGGAGCAAACGATGAATACTAGCCAAACCAGGCAAGAAAAAGTTATATTGCCTTTTAGCAATATGATGTACCCCTTCATGACATTAGACGACAACGCAGAAATTGTCCATTCCGAAATGGGCAATGACGGGCGCGTCAAGGTGTACATCGAAAAGCCCGACGTAAAAGACGGCTTCCATCGGGCGACATGCTATTTACCCTCCTACACATGGGAAGATATATTCGGTTTTTCAGATGAGGAACTCGACCGCTACAAAAAGGTGATTGAGTCAACAGCTCATTTGATAATGGAATTTTCTCAGAACGGTGGGTTTAGCAATGCCGCAAATCTTTAAGATTGGTTCTTTCTGGGTTTACTTCTGGTCCAACGAAAACGATCCGTTGGAACCAGTTCACGTCCATGTGTCTGAAGGCGCACCCACTGCGAACGCAACAAAAATCTGGATTACCAAAGCGGGTAAATGTCTTCTAGCACACAATAACTCCCGCATCAACCCAAAGGTTCTTCAAAATATCCTTCGGATCATTGAAGCAAGGAACGAAGATGTCATCACCAAATGGAAAGATTTCTTTGGGACAATTTCATACTACTGCTAGTAGTCTTTACACTTCGCTGGCGAATTCTTCCATGCTCTTGCGCACGGGGTGTCTGGGCGAAGGGCCGCCGTTCTCGGGGTCGGCGTAGCCGATATCCAAGAGGCAGGCGAGCTTTAAGTTGTCCGGAAATTCGAACGCACTTTCGATGTAAGATGCGTTGAAACCGCGGGCCCAGAGGGTCGCAAGTCCGAGATCGGTCGCCTGCATCATCATGGAGGTGGTCACGATGCTCGCATCCATCACGCCGCTGTTAAAGTTGTCGTTGTACTTTTCTGCTGTGTAGCAGTTGGGCTCGTCGTAGCAGACCATCAGGACCACGGGGGCGTTGTAGGCCATGCGGGTGATGCCGCGGATCTTTTCGAGGGCCTCGGGAGACTTGATGACCTTCACGGTCACGGGCTGTGCGTTCACCGCCGTCGGGGAAAGGCGGCCCGCCTCGAGCACCTGGGCGAGTTTTTCGGGTTCTACCGCCTGGGCGGTAAAGGCACGGCAGCTATAGCGATTCTTGGCCAAATCCATAAAAGACATAAATACCTCTTGTTTTCCTTTAATATAATTTTTCTATCTTTGGAGCCATGAAAAATTTTTACGTTACTACCCCGATTTATTACGTGAATGACGCCCCGCATATTGGGCACTCCTACACCACCGTCCTCGCGGACATCCTCACTCGCTTCCACAAAATCCTGGGCTACCAGACGTTCTTTTTGACCGGAACCGACGAGCACGGCCAGAAGGTGCAGCGCGCTGCCGAAAAGCGCAGCGTGACCCCGCAGGAACACGTGGACGAGTACTACCACCGCTTCGAGGACCTGTGGAAGAAGATGGGTATCGGTAACGACTTCTTTATCCGCACCACGATGCCCGAGCACAAGGCCTACGTGCAGGAATGCCTGCAGAAGCTCTGGGACAAGGGTGAAATTTACTCGAAGGAATACGAGGGCTGGTACTCCGTCGGCGAAGAACGCTTCTTCAGCGAAGACGAACTCGACGAGAACAAGTGCGACCCCATCAGCCACCGCCCGGTGGAATGGCTCAAGGAAAAGAACTACTTCTTCAAGATGGGTTCTTACCAGCAGAAGCTGATTGACTTCCTCGAAAGCCACAAGGACTGGATTGTGCCGGACTACCGCTGGAACGAAATCCGCGGATTCCTGCGCCAGCCGCTGAACGACTTGTGCATCAGCCGCCCGAAGGCACGCCTCAGCTGGGGCATCCCGCTGCCGTTCGACACCGACTACGTGACCTACGTTTGGTTCGACGCCCTCCTGAACTACGTGAGCGCCTCCACCGCCTTCCACAAGACTTACGCCGACGGCACGCCGATTTGGCCCGCCACTTACCACCTCATCGGCAAGGACATCTTGACCACCCACAGCGTGTACTGGCCGACGATGCTCATGGCTCTCGACATTCCGCTTCCGCAGCACATTTTGGCCCACGGCTGGTGGCTCGTGAACGGCGGCGAAAAGATGAGCAAGTCCGCAGGCAACGTGGTGAACCCGATGGACTACATGGAAAAGTACGGCATCGACGCGTTCCGCTACTTCCTCGCCCGCGAAATGGTGGTGGGCCAGGACGCGAACTTCACGCACGACGCCTTCGTGCGCCGCATCAACAGCGACCTCGCCAACGACCTCGGCAACGTGCTGAACCGCGTACACCGCCTGGTGCTCAACAACTTTGAAGGCAAACTCCCCGCCGCGACCTCCATCGGCGATGCCGAGAAGGAAGTCATCGACCTCGCAAACAAGGTGATTGCCGAAATCAAGGAAGGCCTGCCGCAGGCCCGCCTCTCCCAGTCCATTGAAACCATCATGCAGCTCGTGCGTAGCATCAACCGCTACCTCGAAGTCAAGGCCCCGTGGAAGCTCGCGAAGGACCCCGCCCTCAAGGGTGAACTCGCGACCGTGCTCTACGTGTCTGCCGAAGCCGTGCGTCTCTCGCTCAGCCTGCTGTGGCCGGTAATTCCGGGCAAGGCCGAAGAAGGCCTCGCCATGATCGGTTGCAAGTTCCAGAGCGCCGACGACCTCGCCTGGGGAATCCTCAAGGGTGGCGAAGCGTTCGGTGAAGGCAAGCCGCTCTTCCCGCGTATCGAGGAAGAAGTCAAGAAGCCCGAAGCCCAGCCGAAGTCCAAGCAGAACAAGCCCCTGATGGCCGCCGATGTGCCCGCTGCCATGGACATGCGTGTGGCCCAGATCAAGGAAGTGGCCGACCATCCGGACGCCACGAGCCTCTACGTACTCAAGGTTGATGCCGGCGAAGGCGAACTCCGCACCATCTGCAGCGGCCTCAAGAACAGCTACAAGGCCGAGGAACTGAAGGACAGGAAGATTCTGTTGTTCGCAAACCTGAAGCCGAGCGCTCTCCGCGGTATCATGAGCCAGGGAATGCTCTTTGCGGGCGACCTCGACAACGAGGCCCACACTTGCAGGCTCGTTTCCGTACCCGAAGACGCGAAGCCGGGTGACCGCGCCCTCTTCAAGGGTGTCGCTCCCAGCGAACCGCGTGAACTGAAGGTGAAGGACTTCGAGAAAATTGCGCTCTCCGTGAAGGGTGGCACGGTGTTCTGCGACGCCCTCGCGCTTGAAGTGAACGGCAAGCCCGTGACCTGCGATGTCGCCGACGGCAACGGAGTTCATTGATGTCATCCCCGCGGAGGCGGGGATCTTCATATTCCAAATTAGAGCAATGCATTCCATCTGCGCATACCCGCATTTCGTCGTTTTTTCAAAATGCGGTTATACGCTTTGAACAAAGTGGCGGTATATTAGGGGTATGAGATTCTTCTACCTGACAATCCTTGCGATCCTTATCGCTCTCAGCGGATGCACCATGCACCCGCCTTCAGCGTCTGGGTTCATGGAAACGGCAGAACAGGGGCAAAACGACGAGAAGGTACGCGTGCTTACCGCCCGTGCCGAGAAAATCAACTTCAGCCTCTCCGGTGACGAATGGAACATTCCCATCGCCCTCGAGACCACGACCGCAACACGAAGCGGATTTGTATCGGGCTGGGGCATCCTTCCTTCACCCTACGTGACCTTCGGTTACGCCGACAAGTACTTCGGATGGCGCAGCTGGGTTTCTGCCATCTGGCTCGGCGTGACGGTAGCCGCGATATGCGCCACCGGGATATGCATCGACACAGACAGCGAAGATGACTATTCGTACAGTTACTATGAAGACGATGATGACGAAGTCGATCTCGTAGAACTGGATTCATTCCTAGCCGCATGGACGCAGTTGTTCAGCGGAGGGTTATCGTTCATCGAGCAAATTCCTGTCGGCGATTTCTTGCGCATTGGGTTCGAACAATACATTTGCCGCAATTTCTGGCTGAACTGGGGTACCGTCGGCGATCAGGAAGATTTCGGAAACGTGGAGGTCGGCGTGGGCGCGTACATGAGCTTCAGGGTAAATAACCACAGGGTTTCGCTGGACGCGCATTACGGCATTCTCGACTTCAATACAAAGAAACCTCGCCTATCCCTCGCGCTCACCTACAGCAACGTCCTTGTTTACGAGTCCGCCTCGTCCATCAAGTAGGCGCAAACGGATTTACTGCACAAGGCTACATCAAGGCACGGCAATCTTGTAAATCTGCGGCCAGTACTTGCCCGTAACCCACAGGTACTTGCCGTCGTAGGCAATCCCGTTCAGTACATCGATATTCGGGTTGTTCCTGTATATCTCGCGACCCTTCGCAGAAAAGTCAATGTACTTTTGCACCTTGCCGCTTGGCAGGTCGATAACAGCAATAAGCGGGGTCTGCCACACGTTTGCATACAAAGTATTCCCGACAATTTCAAGTTCGTTCAGGTTCTTTACCGGCTTACCGGCATCTGTCACGCGGATGGAACCCATCACGTAAAACCCGCCGAGAGCAATCTGCAGGAGTTCGTCACTGCCGTTACTCATCAGGAGGGCGTTCTGCCAGTAGGTAAGGCCCCAACCCTCGGTAGGGATGCGGAACTCGCCCTTATACTTGAACGGTTTTCGGCTATAGATGAACGCCTTCTTGGCTTTCCACGTGAGGTAGAAGATGTCTTCGCCCACGGCAATCGAGCCTTCCCCGAAATAGCGGGGAGCAAGCCTTGCGGAATCGAGAATCTTGCCATCGAGCGTGCGGCGGTACAGGCCGGATTCCCCATACTGGCCGGTAGTTTCAATCAAGTCCTTGCCGTCAAAGAAAAGCCCCTGCGTAAAGTGGGTCGGCTCGTGCGGGATTGAATCAAGAATCGCGGGCAAGACACGCGGGGCCTCAGCGAACGCAAGCGACGAGAGGAAAATGACGATAGACGATAGACGATAGACGAAAGAGAATTTTGAAGGCATGTGCAAAAATTACTAAATTACCCGAACATGGGCGAACTAAGGACTCCAGCCAAGGTCAAGATTATCGTGGGTATCCTCGCGAAGGACGCCCCGTCGGTCGAAGCCGTGCGCGCCACGCTCCGAGAAAAGTTCGGAGAAGAAGACCTGAACCTAGCCCCCTTCCCCTTCACGTTCACCAACTACTACGTCGAAGAAATCGGCTCAGCGCCCGTACGCGCGTTCTTCAGCTACGAGACCCTCGTGGAGCGCGAGACCATCGTCGACATAAAGCTCTGGACAAACGATATTGAACTCGAAATCGCCCGGAAGAACAACACACCCGGCCTACGCCCCGTGAACCTCGACCCGGGCTACATGACCCTCGGGCAATTCTTCCTCGCGACAACAAAAGACCAGCGCCAGCGCGTGTACATGCAGCGCGGAATCTTCGTGGAACCCACGCTATACTTCCAGGACGGGCACTTTCACGCCTTCGACTGGACCTACCGCGATTACCAGAGCGAAAAGTACATTCAATATCTAGAACAGGTGCGCGCCCGCCTCGCCTACCAAATGAGCACCGGGAAACCGTATAGATTGAGGCGAGAAACAACATGAATAAAAGGTCAATAGTCATTAGTCAATGGTCATTGGCTTTTTACAAATGCAGCTCCGCCGCCTAACGTTAAACCAATGACTAATAACCAATGACCAACAAATAGACTTATGAAAGCCGGAATATTCACAGTTATCCTTCTTATCATCAGCAACGTGTTCATGACCGCTGCATGGTACGGGAACCTCAAGCTCAAGGAAATGCACATCAGCACCGACTGGCCGCTTATCCTCGTGATTCTTGCCAGTTGGGGTGTCGCCCTCATCGAGTACTTCTTCATGATTCCCGCGAACAACATCGGGAGCAAGATTAACGGCGGGCCATTCAACCTGATGCAGCTGAAGGTCATACAGGAAGCGATTTCGCTTACGGTCTTTACCGTCATCGCGACTACGGTCTTCAACAACGAGGCTCTGCACTGGAACCACGTCGTCGCCTTCGTGCTCATCATCGGAGCGGTATTCTTCGCTTTCCTTAAATGATTCTTGCTTCACGACATAGCTGGGCAAGGCTTGTCGCCGCAATCGCCTTCACCATCGCGTGCATGAACGTGCATGTAGATGCAAAGCAGGCACCCAAGAAAAAGCAGAAGACAACCGCAGTCAAGAGCAGTGCAAAAAAAAGCAAGCCGGCAGCAAAGACCACAGCAAAACCGGCGGATAAGGCTCCCCCGAAAGAAGCCCAGCCCGATTCCTCGGTCGTGAAGATTGATGCGAACGACCCGAAGGCATTCACCAAGGCAATCCTCCTGGACAAGCAGGGCGTAGAATTCGAGGTAGTTGGCGAAGAAAAGCAGCCCGCCCCGAAACTTGTCGTCAAGGAAAAGAAAAACGAGGACTTCTTCGATTTTTCCACGATGCTCGTCCCCATCACGCACCCGGCCCCCATCGCCTCAAAATACGGCATCCGCGACCACAGGCTACACCGCGGCGTAGACGTGAGCGTCATCAAGGACGAGCCCGTGCTGGCAGCATTCCCGGGAGTTGTGACCATGGCGAAATACAACAAGGGCGGCTACGGACATTACGTTATCGTGGACCACGAAAACGGGTTACAGACGCTTTACGGGCACCTCTCCGAAAGGCTCGTGAAAATCGGGGAACGCGTGTACCCGGGCGATATCGTGGGGCTAGCAGGCAACTCCGGGCGTTCTTCGGGAGCGCACCTGCATTTCGAAATCCATTACGGAGAAATTAACATCGACCCGGAAACCATCGTCGACTTCCCGAACTGGGACCTGAAACCCGGTGTCGAGAAAGTTTCCAAGAAATCCATTGTACGCGCACACTACAACATGCAACGCAAACTCAAGAAAGAAGGTACGTACGTGGTGAAAAAGGGCGACACGCAGGGGAAAGTCGCCAAATGGTTCAACATCTCGATAGAAGCGCTCTGCCGTATAAACAACCTAAAGCCGGGTGCTCCGCTCAAGGCAGGCCAGAAACTACTCGGAAGCAAGTGACACAGCCGTAGGCTGTGTCATGCCGATGCCCGTTAGGGCAAGGGCATCCACAGCGTCATGCCGAAGCCCGTAGGGCAAGAGCATCCATACAATTGTAACAAGATGTAAGGATCCTCGCCTACGCGAGGATGACATTCTGTAGATGCATCAACTATTTAATGCAGAAAAAGCCTGTTTCAGTTCGCGCGTCGCGAGTTCCGGGTCAGCAGCCTTCATAATCGCAGAAACCACGCAGATGCCAGCAATGCCCGAACCCTTAAGCACAAAGATATTATCCTTGTTGAGCCCGCCAATCGCGTTCACCGGAATGGGAACCGCCTTCACGACATCCTTCAGGGTTTCCACCGGAGTAATGACAGTCTTTACATGAGTCGTCGTGGGGTAAATCGCACCGCAGCCCAGGTAATCTGCGCCCTGCTCATAAGCCTCGAGCGCCTGCGGGACAGTCTTTGCGGTAACCCCAATGATTTTCTCGGGTCCGAGAATGCGCCGGGCATCGCAAGCAGGCATATCGGATTGCCCCACGTGAACGCCCTCCGCACCGATGGCCATGGCCACGTCTACTCGGTCGTCGATAATCAGAGGAATGCCGTACTTGGCTGTGATTTCGTGGGTGGACCGGGCCAAATCCAAGTATTCCCGTGTGGAACGGTCCTTTTCTCGCAACTGTACGATGGTGGCGCCGCCCCGGCAGGCGGCCTCCACCACCGGCAAAAAACGGTCTTCGGGTACACACGTGCTATCGGTAATGAAGTAAAGGGTCATATCGAGATTTTTCATAGTTCTAAAGATAGCAAAAAAGCCCTATTTTCTGTGATTTTCATTAAATTTCGCCAATGAAACGAAAAAACATTCGTTTCAAGACGCGAAAATAAGTTATTTTCTCTATGTAAAGGTTTCGTTTTTTTGCAAGGGATGTTTGTATGCAGCCGCAAGAGCAAAGCAAGCGCAAAAAAGGGTTCACCCTCATCGAACTCATGGTGGTTATCTCCATCATGGGTATTCTCGCCGCAGTTGCTGTGCCGAACATCTTCGGCATAGTCGAAAAATCCAAAGAAAAAATAGACCTGCTCAAATTGTTCTATTTGAGAGATGCGCTAAACAGAGCTCTAATTGAAGATGGAGATGCCTTGTACAACAGCCCATATCTTTCTGAAGGGACAGATTCAGCCAAGACAAAAAATCACAATGACCTAGAAAATAATTTGAAAAAAGATGCTGGCGTAGCCTTGTTCGTTCACGAAGTGAAACCCGGCGTTTCCCCCAACATACAAAGTTCTCACAGTAGCATTGGAAATAACAACATGAGTTCTTTGATTAAGCAAGGGGGAGCATGGTACAACGCATTAAAGGAATCTGGCTTTGAAGGCGTTGCAGAGGTAGTGGCCTATAGACAAAAAACCGGAAACACCGCAGGAAGATTAGGCAAGTCTTTTTCTGTAAATTCATGCACAAAAAGCAGATTTTTCCATTTCCTTCTCGGTTAAGTAAGCTTTTTCTTCCATCCATTCCTC
>NZ_FQWR01000042.1:0-8905 GCF_900129735.1 Fibrobacter sp. UWCM
TATACCACTTAACAAGAAAAAAGGATATATTTTAACTTAACCGGTAATGAATATGGTTGTTCATGAACCCACTATTAAAAAACCTACAAATCCAAATTCCATTGATGGTGGAGAAGGTGATGACTCGCTGTTTGTTCGCGGAACCAATGGCGATGATACTGTTGTCGTGACCAAGGATGGAACCCTTAGTAACATGGTAGGTGTAAAGGCTGCCGGAGTAGAAAAGACCACTTTCGATGCGGCTGGCGGTGACGACATGTTCTATGTGCTTGGAAGCCGGGAAGACCAGGTGACGGAACTGAACGGTGGCAAGGGTAATGACACCTTCACCACGGGTGGCCTTGACGAAGACAAGGTTCTTCGCAGTTCAGAAACGGATGGTCAGGCGTGCTATGTTGAATACGAAGTCTTGACTAGTGATGGACTTGACGCAACCCAGCAGGCGGCCCGAGATACGACTTTCGATACCGCAAAGGTAATTGCGGATAAGTTTAACATTGTTGATACAAGTAATGTTCCCGCCGTATTTATTACGGATTCAGATAACCGTATTTGCTCGGATATATCAATAAACGAGGGGACTGCAAGCGACTTTTATGTCCGCTATGCGGGCGATATTAAGGGCGGCTCAATCAAGGTAACTCTCGGAGCACCAGTTCTTGCGAATACTGCGTTTATGCAGGGTGACCGTGGTGTGATGATTGCCTTGGTTGATGGTAATGAAAATGTAGTCAGTTACGGCGAAACGGTCTCGTTTACGCTAGACAGTACGCATCAAAGTTTCCATGTAAGGGTTATCGCCTTTAATGACAAACTTGCTGAAACGGAATCCGTCAAGTCGGTTTCTGTGGAAAGTTTCTGGACCCGTACCGAGCAGAACGAAAGTGTGACATCTGCCCTAAGAGATTCTGTGTCTGCACTAGCCGTATCAGTTGGCAATAGTGCCGATTCAGCATCGAACCAGTTGCTCTGCTATTCCGAAGAGTTCCGCTATACGGGAAGCCCCGTTCAACTTGGAGAGTGGGCGAAGGGTCTTCCGCAAGGTTACACGATGCAGGTGTGTGCCGTTGGTGAAGATGGTGTGAAACCCTCTACGCTGAATCCTACGACGGGTATCCTGACGATAAATGATCCAAATTGCAAAGGAAAAACTCTTGTAGTAAATGTCCGCTCAAATTCCATGCGAATTGACGGTTCCAAGGCTATACTGGCATACGACGAGATTCAGTCACTGACGGTTAAATATAATGGCAAAGATGTTCCCGTAGCGGGAGCATCCCAAAATACTACAGGAATCTACTACAAGCAAAACGGCAATGTGCTGGTGTTCTATAATGCCGACAATAATCGTTTTGTCACATTGCACGGAACACTGACTGTAACAGGAACGATAGCTTCTTCGACAAATTCCGCTAGCGAACCTCCTGCAACGCCAACGGAACCCCAGAATATGCCTCCTGCCGTTGTCGTAAGCAGCCATGCAGATACTCTTGTCGAATATGCAAGCGATAGTCACAATTCTGTCCAATGTTCTGTTGGACTAAATCAGACTGTTGCTGCAGGGAAGACTGTTTATGTGAAGGTTAGTACGAAGGACCTTGCTTTTGCAAAGGATGTCCTTGAACAGGATGGCTCGCTTAAGAAAAATAAGCAGGTAACATTATCTGCTGAAGGAGTGACGCCGGAGTCCGATGGCAGCCTGATTCTAGCCTTTACCAGCGAGAAGACTACCTATACTGTGACTGTTTCTGCCATTGCCGATGCATACAGGGAAGATTACGGGCTTACGACGGTTACGGCTGGGAACGACAAGACTATAGCCGAAATTGATGGCCCTGTCTATGCCTATGGTGAAGGTAAGAGCATCGACGTGGATTTGGATAATCCCGAATTGCTGAAATACGAACACAAGATTCAGGCAAGTACGCAGAATGTTGACGCAAGCGATTATAACGAAAAGAACAATTACGATATGGGCTCCCTCTTTGTTGCACGGAGTGTGGCAGGAAATGTTGTCTCTATCGCCTTGTCTGATAATCAGGACTTGTATGCTTCCATTTTTGAAAAACTTGAAATGGATGTGACAGATGAAGCAACATTTTTTAAGAAGACGCTCAAGTTTATTCCGACTGGAGCGGGAACCGTTGAAGAATCTGGATGGTTCCAAATTGAGGATTGTTCCATTGCGGATGGTGTTGTCACCCTGACTCTGAATGATGCATGTGGTGATTTCAGTGAGTCAAACTCGAAGATAATGCTTTCTGGCAACAAGGATTACCTGTTCCAGGATGAGGCGACTATGGTTGACCGCCTGTTTGTGAACAACCAGGATGATAAAAATGCCAAGACCAGTTCGCTGAATGCGTTTACGTCGATGACATCGGGTAGTAGTATGGTTGTAGAGGCTGAAAATCAGGTGCCTGATTTTGATGCCCACGCAGTGCGTTTCAACCATAGTGACCTTGCTGCGGAAGGTATCACCGCCGCCCAGATGGAATATGCCGAATACAACCTGGGTTCGGGTTCCGACACGGTAAATGTGAACAAGACTATCTACCGCGAGGATGGATTCCAGACATTCACCGTGGTGAATACGGGTTCTGGCGTTACTGGCGGAAACGCTACTGACGATACCGTGAACATAAACAGCTATGCCGAGGAATCGGCAACTGAAATTGCTTCGGGTACATCTGCCGTTTTTTCGGGAACTGCCGATAACGGTGGCGCGACATACGCCTACACGCTTACTGGAAGTGTCGAGGCTTTCAACGAGGCTAAGTCCGCACTTGATGTATCGGAAAAAATCTATGTAGATGCCGTGTTGAGCGACGGCACGACCCAACGCCGCGAAGTGACAACTTTGGAACAAATCTATTTCGTTGTTGCCCGCGCCTTCACGCTTGCCAATGGTGTTACTGTTGACTCGGTAAGTTTCAAGCATGGCTATAGCGGCGACGGTCAGCTTGTTGTTAATGCACAGGGTGGTGACGATATAATCAACGCCACCTCGAATGCAGTGACCCGTAACGACATGGTTGTTTTCGGTGGTTTCGGTGACGACACCATAAACATGAACCGTGGCGGCATCGCGTTTGGCGACCGTGGCCAGGTGCTTTACGGCGAAGACCCGCAAAACCCCGTGACGGTGCTCGGTTCTACGAACAGCGGCCTTGACTATACGACTGGCATAAGCAAGAATCATGGCGACGATACCGCTGCAAACGGGCCCGTGCACCGCTTGCAGACGGACGGTGTGCGTCGCGGAGCCTACGAAATCCACTCTATGAACGATAGTGAGGGTGGTTCCGATACCATAAGTGTCGGCGGCACCGATAGCGTGGTGATTGGCGGTGCCGATGGCGACACCATTACTGTTTCGGGCAACAACAACATTGCCCTTGGCGATAATGGTTCCGTTAAATACTACAACGCGGCGAATGTGGGTGCGGTCTATGGTGACTCGCTGAACCTTGGCCTGCATACTGTAGAGACCACGAGCGATTCTGTGGGTGATGTCGATACTGTGACCATCAGCGGCAACAAGAATGTCGCCATGGGCGGCGAGGCTGGCGATACAATCGGTATTGGCGGCAGCGATAACGTTGTGATTGGTGACGGTGGGCGTTACACGGTGTTGTCGGATCGCCTGATTGCCGAGAGCAAGAGCGATACCGAGGGCGGTAGCGACACGATTACCACGGGCGATGGCAAGAACGCCATTATCGGTGGAACCGATGCCGATACCATTACCACGGGTGCCGGGAACGACATCATTGTGGGTGATGGCGGCAAGGTCATTATGGACACCGGGCGCAATGCGCTTATGGTCACCAACAAGGACCGCAATATTACGGGAGCGGGTCTCGAAGACGGTAGTGCAGGTGGAGACACCATCGATGCCGGAAATGGCCGCAATGTGGTGTTCGGTGGCCTGGATAGTGACCATATCAAGACTGGCGAAGGTGAAGATGTCGTGTTTGGCGACAACGGCTTTGCGACCTTCCAGGGCAATGCCGCCGAAAGCGGTGTGGAAACCCGCACCGAGGCGACGCTCAGTTTCAACTTCCAGGGAGCCTCGCAGACCGGGCTTTCGTCGGAAGCAGTCGCGGGCGCCCTGAACGCGACCCATGGCGACGACTACCGCAGCGCCAACTGGAACAACGTGGGCGGGAACCTTGCGGGCACCTACGGCAACGACGACCGCGAGGTGGTGCGCTTCGACGACGGTACCCGCGCAAGCGCCGTGAGCGTGAGCTATGGCGGCATCGAGAGCCACCGCAACACGGATACCGACAACCGTATCAACCTGCAGGCCTACGGCCACAATTTCGCGAACGCCTCGACCGACGCGGATGCGGCGCTGATGAACGCGGGCCTCATGACCACGGCCCCGAACGCCCAGTGCGACAACAGGCTCGAAGTCGTGGTGGACGGCCTTGCCCAGTACTTTACGGAATACAGGGTGGTGGTCTATCTGGATATACCGGATTCCCATTCCGCGTACGAGCACAGCGTGCGCAAGGTGAGCCTGTATGTGGGCGACTCCAGTACTGCCCTGCAGAGCTTCTATGTGGACGATGCCGAAGGCGAAAATTTTGACGGCGGCTACGAACGGGCTACAGCCACGACGGCATCCGCGGCAACCTACGCGAACTACGCCGTGTTCACGGTATCTGCGGCCAATTTTGCCGACAACTTCCGCGTGGTAATCGAGGATGCGTTCCCCGACCAGCACCCCAACGGCAAGAACTTGCCGGGCATCGCGGCCATACAGGTGCGTGGCGACCTGCATGCGCAGGATGTGGCCGTGTCTACGCAGCTGAACCTCGGCGGTGACGATATCGTTTCGATGGGTGGCGGCGACGACATCGTCGTGGGCGGTGCCGGCAGCGACTACATGGCTACCTTCGGCGAACTTGCGGGCGGCATACGCGACAACGACCTTGTGTTTGGCGATAGCGCCTCGCTCCGGTTCGAGGACCGCCTGGGCACGGGCGATACCATGGTGTCGTCTGCCCGTAGCCTTGACCCTGACGCGGACGACCTTGTGCAGGGAGTCGGCTTTGACGACCGCATAGTGACTGGTGACGGCAACGATACGGTTGTGGGCGGTCTCGGTGGCGACAAGATTCTTGCGGGTAGCCAGTCCGAACTCACGCAGCTTGGCATCGCGCAGGCGTTCTTTGGCGAAGAGGCTACGGCGGAAAGCCTTGACGCCGCGAACGGCCCTGCCGCCATCCGCGACCTTGAACAGCTCAAGGATGCGACGGTGGATGGCCGCAAGGTGCTGAGCGTCAACTTCACGACCCGTGGCGCGGACGATTCCACCATGGCCTCGGGCCATGCGGGCGTGGTGCACGACACCGGATGGAACAACCTCTACCTGTACAACAACCACCTGTACACGCATGAGGGTAACGAGAATTCGACTACGCCCGTGCTGCGCTACAGCGAAGGCGGCACGGTCACGGACAGTTCCGTCGGGATTTCTTTGAGTTCCTACGATTCGGGAACGACTGACCAGGGACAGAACGGGAGCCTCGTGTTCCGCACCTCTACCGAACTGGACGGCGACACGGCCAACAGCCGCCTGTTCGCGGGCTACACGGCCGCCCAGCAACAGCAGGACATCCATGTTTCGCTCACGAACCTTTCTTCGTTCCGTGGCGCGGGCGGTACCTGCGACGTGTACGTGTACCTGGGTGCCGACGACTCCGACACGGACGCCCACAGCCACATCTACGAAATCCAGGGTTCCGAGGATGGTAGCCGCTACCTGAACGACTGGAAGGGTCACGCCTTCGACGGCGACTATCGCGAGGCGACTTGTAGGAGCCGTAGTGATGCGCTCGCGAACCTTGCCGTGGGAGCCACCCCCATGGTGGAACTCATCGGCAACTATGTGGTGTTCCACAATGTTGCGGGCGATACTTTCGACCTGTACATTCGCAACCTGCACACGGAAGGCGGCCAGTGGCCCATGAACATGCCGGTGATTGCGGCCATCCAGGTGGTGGCGGGCTCGGGCAGGGCCGATGCCGCCGTGGGCGGCGACCATGACCGCGACCTTGTATTCGGCGACAGCGCCGCGCTCACCTTCGACATGGATGTACCGTATGCCGCCGGGGAAGACCTCGCGGACTTCGCGAACATCAACCGGGTGAACGGGGCTTCTTCTGTGGCCCTTGACGATGGCCTCTATGCCCTCGGTGCCGATGATGCCATTTACACGGGCATGGACCGTGATGTGGTGGTAGCGGGCGAAGGGCTCGATACGGTGACACTCGGCTCGGGCGACGATGTCGCCCTTGGCGACAACGCCTCGCTGGTGCTGGAGCACAACAACCCCGTGGGCGTATTCCGTCCCGATGTGGAAACGGTGCTCGAAAGCAACAACTACCAGGCCGACACTGCGGCGTATCTCGGTTCGCCCACGGTGGATGCCGGGGATATTCAGGACAAGTTCGAGGATGGCGATGTGCCGGGCGTGACGCTCGAAGCGTCTGCAAACGGCGGCACGGATACATTCACCGATGCGACGGACAAGGACTGGACGGTTCAGCAGGAAGTGACTCCGGGCACGGTTTCGCGCACGATTGACATTCCTGCCGCGGGCAAGGCGGTGGGGTTCCGCGAGGGCGAGACTGTGTTGCTGACGATAACGCCGTCGTCCCCCTGGTACCAGCACCGGCTCCAGATTGGCACGGAAGGTGGTGGCACAATTCCTCCGCTTACCCTTGAATGGGTAGTAGACGGTGTCACCGTGACGGAGTCGGTGTCGAACCCCTACTGGAACGAAAAGGAACTACCCGCTAATCCTAACGTTGGCACATATTACGAGATTCGCGTGACCGCCCTTGCCGCCGGTAACGCAAGGTTCACTTTCATTTAGTTTTTACTAATTTTGGAGCGCAAATGCTGAATTTTCTCGAAACTACAAATGTCGGGCCGATTAAGCGGCTGTCGGTTAGTTTTGCCAAGCGCCTGAATGTTCTTACTGGTGACAACGGTCTAGGCAAGACATTTTTCTTGGATACGGTCTGGTATGCCATGACCCGCAAGTGGCCCGCCGAGGTTAATCAGAATCTATTCTCGGGCCTTGTGGGTCGGCCGCAGGATCCAACTTCAGAATCCTTTATTCGGTTCAATCTGACTACTGAGCATGATAACCATGTTGATTACAAGGCCACCTTTGATCGTGCTGAACAGGGGTGGGTTGGTCAGGTAGGCAGACCCTACAATGCAGGACTTGTTATTTACGCCCTTGCTGATGGTAGTTTCTGCGTCTGGGACCCTGCTAGGAACTATTGGAGGAATGGGGCAACGGCAGACATTCAGGAACGCAGGCCTGCTTTTGTTTTTTCTTCGCGTGAAATATGGGAAGGCCAGAAGGATGGCGACAAGTCGGTCTGCAATGGCTTGCTTGCGGATATGCTTAAGTGGCAAGACCAGAAGGGTAGCGAATTTAGAATCCTTGAAAACTTGCTCGTGAATTTATCCCCGCCTGACTTCAGTTTGAAGATTTCGACACCGACGCGCCTTTCTGTTGACGATGTTCGCGATATTCCGACCATAGCCATGCCTTATGGAAATGTCCCTGTGCTCCATGCGTCTGCGGGTATTCGCCGGATTCTTGCTTTGGCTTACTGCCTTACCTGGGCCTATAGTGAACACCGCAAGGCGTCTCAACTTCGCGGGGTTCCGACAGCTTCGCAGGTGACTTTCTTGATGGACGAAGTGGAGGCCCATTTGCATCCGCGCTGGCAAAAGAAAGTTCTCAATTCAATCCTTGCCGCTATTGGCGAAATGTATGGCGAGGGGGCCGATGTGCAGGTAATAGCCTCTACACATTCGGCCCTGGTAATGACTTCGCTCGAAGATACCTTCGACAAATCGCGTGACAAGTGGTTCGATTTCGATTCTGTCGATGGTGGTGCAATCAGTTTTGAGGAACGTCCGTTCGAGAAGATGGGCTCTTCTGATTCTTGGCTCACGAGTGAGGCTTTTGATTTGACCTCTCCTCGTTCGCCGGAATCCGAGGCGTTGCTGAAAGAAATGAACGATGCTTTGCGAGAGAATTCGGGGGCTACCCCAGAGCGAATTCGCAATATTTATAATGAACTTTTGCAGAAACTTTCACCCTTGGATGAAGATTTGTTCGTTATTCGTCATATATGCAAGAAGAAGGGCTTTATAGAATGATTCCTGTAAAGCCGCAGATAGAACCTGCCGATTTTGACGATAAAGTGCGTAAACCGGGCAATGCTTGGCTGCGGGCGAATCCGGGTGTGGATCCCAGCAAGTACAGAAATTTTTGGACGGCATGTCTAGGTGAGATGGCCGACCTTTATGGCCATACCTGTGCTTACTTGGCGATATACTTTGATTCCGTATATGGAGCCGATTCGGTAGACCACTTTATTCCCAAGTCTGACCCGACAAACGGAAAGAAACTTGCTTACGAATGGGGTAACTACCGCCTTTGTTGCCTTGGTGAGAACCGTAAGAAGCGGACCAAAGTACCGCCTTTGGATCCGTTCGATCCGCACATGAAGCAGGATTCGTTCTTCATTAATTTTGCGGATGGCTCCATCTACCCCAATCCCGGTTATGATGAAACCTATAAGCAGAAATGCTGGGACACGATAGAGGCTTTGCAACTAGACAGGCCCGAATGCCGCAAGATGAGAAAAAGACACTTCAAAAAGTATGCCGACAATAAGGTCACGCTTGACGACTTGAAAGAAGACTCTCCCTTCGTTTATCAGGAAATTGTAAGGCAAGGCCTTTAATTCGCGGCAGCCTGTTCTTGGACCATGCAGGAGTTTAATAAGAGGGTAGCATAAGCTACTATATTCATTGCGCAACCCCAAAAAGGTAAAACAATGGCAAAAGTCAACTACAA
>NZ_FQWR01000022.1:0-65402 GCF_900129735.1 Fibrobacter sp. UWCM
GTATACCACTTAACAAGAAAAAAGGATATATTTTAACTTAACCGGTAATGAATATGGTTGTTCATGAACCCACTATTAAAAAACCTACAAATCCACTGATGCATAAAATAGAGTCGCAGGGGAGATGGCTAGAAGGGAAGATTAATGAGTGGACGAAAAACCGTTATCCTGTGTATAGAGTTGGTATTATGATAGGGGCGTATGTGGATAATATCAATAAGGATTTCTCCAAATATTGGATAATTAATGATGGCGCCTTTGCCGGGTTGTTTGATAAGGAACGGGAAAAATATCCTTTAAACGATGTGTTAAGAATTGCGGATTCTCTTCAACGTTTTATAGAAAAGCCGATAAACTGATATAGAAGTTGTTTATATGCTTGATAACTCCAACAACATTGTAGTCCTGCGGGCGGAAGAGGAATGGCAGCGCGCAGGGGCGTATTCTGTCCGCATACAGGGCATGAACCGGCAGCACCATATTTCGCTGCGGGAGGAATTTGACGAGCACGATGGCGATGGCACGAAGTATATCGTGCTGCTTGATGCCGGGTACCCGGTGGCGACGTGCAGATTCTTTGAAACGGCTCCTGGGCATGTGACGCTCGGGCGGGTGGTCGTTCTGCCGGAATACCGCGGGCGAAAACTGGGCGTGATGGCGGTTTGCGAGGCGGAAAAGTGGATTGCGGAGTGTGGCTATTCCGAAATCGACATTGAAAGCCGCATCGAGGCGGTAGAATTCTACGAAAAACTCGGTTATGCACGGGTGGACGACAGCGTTGTCCGGAGCGGCGTATTTGACTGCGTCCGCATGAGGAAGTCCCTTCCGGCTAGGTAGTTTTTTCTAAATTTATCCTTGCAAAATTCAAACAAGGATAAAAACATGCGCGATCAGTTCGAAAGCCCGCTTATCAAGCGTTACGCCAGCAAGGAAATGAGTTTCATCTTCAGCCCGCAGTACAAGTTCCAGACTTGGCGGAGGCTTTGGATTTACCTCGCCGAATCCGAAATGGAACTCGGTCTCCCCATTACGCAGGAGCAGGTGGACGAACTGAAGGCCCACGAGAAGGACATCAACTTCGAAGTCGCCGAAGAAGAAGAAAAGCGCCGCCGTCACGACGTGATGAGTCACGTTTACGCTTACGGCGTGCAGTGCCCGAAGGCCAAGGGCATTATCCACCTCGGTGCAACGTCTGCTTTCGTGGGCGACAACACCGACCTCATCCAGATGCAGCAGGCCATGATTCTCGTGCGCAAGCGCCTTTGCCGCGTGATGGACAAGCTTTCCAAGTTTGCGATGGAATACAAGGACATGGCCCAGCTCGGTGCAACGCATTTCCAGGCGGCCCAGCTTACGACGGTTGGCAAGCGCGCTTGCCTCTGGCTCCAGGACATGCTCATCGACCTCGAAGAACTCAACTTCCTCATCGAAGTGCTCCCGTTCCGCGGCGTGAAGGGCACCACCGGTACGCAGGCGAGCTTCATGGACCTGTTCAATGGCGACGAAGAAAAGATTATGGAACTGGACCGCCGCGTGACCGCCAAGGCGGGCTTCAAGCGCGTGCTCACCATCACCGGCCAGACCTACACCCGCAAGTGGGACAACCGTGTGAACCAGGTTTTGAGCTCCATCGCTCAAAGTTTGCACAAGTTCGCCACCGACATGCGCCTCATGCAGGGCGTCAAAGAAGTGGAAGAACCGTTTGAAAAGACTCAGATCGGCTCCAGCGCCATGGCTTACAAGCGTAACCCGATGCGCAGCGAACGCATTTGCTCCCTCGCTCGTTTCGTGATGGCCCTGGTGAACAGCACCGCCTTTACGCAGGCGACGCAGTGGTTCGAACGTACGCTTGATGACAGTGCGAACAAGCGTCTCGCCATTCCGGAAGCGTTCCTCGCCATGGATGCCATGCTCATCATCGCCGAGAACGTCACCAACGGCCTCGTGGTTTACCCGAAGGTTATCGAAAAGCGCATCATGGCCGAACTCCCGTTCATGGCTACCGAAAACATCATCATGGAAGGTGTGAAGAACGGCGGCGACCGTCAGGAACTCCACGAAGAAATCCGCGTGATGTCCATGGAAGCGGGCAAGGTCGTCAAGGAACAGGGCAAGGACAACGACTTGCTCGAACGCGTCCTCAAGAACGAAAAGTTCCAGAAGCTCGGCATCACTGAAGCGAAACTCAAGGAAATCCTCGACCTCCGCAAGTTCGTGGGTCGCGCTCCGGGCCAGGTTGTGAAGTTCGTGACTGAAGAAGTCCGCCCGGCGATTGAAAAGATACCGGATTGGGCTAACATCGACGCCGGCGAATTAAAAGTGTAAAATCGCTTTATAACACATCGCAATACTTTGTCACGCGAGCTCTCGCAGTATGTTTTATACAGCTTCGGCTCGCGTTTCGCGTCTTGCTCGGTTCTAAAGCGATTTTTTTGCTCGTTTCTGGGCGAATTGCGTTCTAAAGCGATTTTTGCTTTTTATGAAACAAATTGTTCTATATAGGCTGTTTTGCTTGGGAAACTTGCGAAAAAAATGCATTTGCATGTTAGTTTTGGGGTGATTTAGTTTATATTTTTGTGTGTAGAGGAGAAAAACTTATGGATATCAAAAAAGCAAAAGTTTCCGGCAACTGTGAGTGGTCGCCTTCCACGCAAAAGAAGCTCGCCTCGATGCTCGGGGTGTCGGCGGCAACAGTGCTTGCCAGTGCGGCGCTGACGGCATGTGATACGACATCAGCTACCAGTGGCGATGTTGTAGAACCCACATCTTCCGAGCAGATGACTTGCGGGGAAATGCCATGCGATTGGGAGTATCATGAATCCAGTTCGTCGGTGGCACAGTCCAGTTCTTCCCAGACAAGATATTCCTCGAGTATTGACCCAGTCGGCGGGATTTCTTCGAATAGTGAACCGCCAAGGCCTTTGTCCAGCAGCTATGAAATTGACTCGCTCGAAGTGACTTCGGGCGAGCTAATTCCGCCGGAATATATTGAACCGGAATCGGGCTCCAACATTGATACCGGGCACCTGGAATCTTCTAGTTCGTCATCCTCTGGTGATGCGATTCCGCCATCCTCCTCTTCTATGGAATTGGTGCCGCTTGCGGGCGACCCGGTTGTACCTGAACAGTAATTTTCGTCAATGAACCTGGTTCTTTCTCTAACGGAACGGTGTAACCTGCGTTGCACCTACTGCTACTACAAGGTGAGCCATGAGACCCGCAGCCTGGTGATGTCGAATGACATTATGGAGGCGGCGATTAGGCTTGCTTTTGAACGCACGCTTTCGCTGAACCAGCGTTTTTTGAACATCACTTTCTTTGGCGGGGAGCCGTTACTTTGCATGGATTCCATCCGCAGGGGAGTGGAGCTTGCGAAAGGCTTGGTGCATGAACGATTTGGCGAAGACGTGTTGCTCGGGCCGCCGACTTCGAATACGACATCGCCGAAGTTTCGTTTGCGTTTCGCGGTCAACACGAACGCTACCTTGCTGAACGAAGATATCATCGAGTACCTGAAGCGCGAAAAGTTCCGTATTTACCTCTCGCTCGACGGCCCCGAGGCTCACCACAATATCTGCCGCAGGCAGGTGGGCGGGGAGGGTTCCTTCAAGCTGATTGAGCCGCATATTCCCGTGCTCACCAAGCTCGATACGGTTGTGCTTTCGGTGGTGACCCGCGACAACATGCGCTCGCTTACGGATGCGGTCCGCTGGATACAGGCGCAGGGGTTCAGGAACATGACCGCCGCCGTGGATTTCGACGGCAAGTGGACGGGGGAGGAATTCGATGTCCTTGCCGCAGAATACGAGAAACTTGCCGAATTCTGGCTCGAACTCAAGCGCAAGAAAGTCCCCTTCTACCTTGGAACAATTCAGGACAAGTTAAAGTTCAGGCTTACTGGGCAGCGCCACCGCACGTCTAGCTGCCAGGTGGCCGAGGGCATTGTCGCCTGTGCCGCGAACGGGAACCTTTTCCCCTGCACGCGGTTTATCACGAGCAAGCCGGATGCTCCCTACATTTTGGGCAATGTCTTTGACGACCCAGCGCAAATCTGGAATGGAGCGGTGGCCCGCGATATCCTGGACTTCTTCAGTCGCGACAAGGAAGACTGCAAGGGTTGTGCCATACGCTTCCGCTGCCATGCGCACGAATGCGCCTGCACGTCGTTCTATTCCACGGGCAGCATTCACGGGGTTTCACCCGAGGTGTGCACGCACGAACGCATGCTCGCCGCCATATGCGACGATGCAATAGTTTAAAAATGAAGAGTAGTGTGAGCGGTTGCCCGTGAGCAAAAAGCGACCGGTATCGACCGGTCGTGTTTGCGAGAGTGAGCGCAATCCGGAGTAATTTAAAACCGGAATGTAGCGCGAACGGTCGCTTAAGAGCAGCGGAGTGTCTGGCCGATGCGGAGTATCGATGTGCGCTTGATGCCGTTCAGGCGGCAGAGCCTCTCGATGGTCGTTCCGTACTTGATGGCAATACGCCCCAGTGTATCGCCCGGGCGAATCCTGTGATAACGGTGTTTTGAGAGTTCCTTCTGGATTTCGTTGTGGCTTTCTACAGCCGGGGCGAGAGCGTACTGTTCGGAATTTTCGAGCAGGGTGCCTTCTTCGAGGTTGAAAACCGTTGCCGGGTCGATGTTGATTTCGCCGTAACGGATTTCGAAATGCAGATGCGGGCCGGTCGATCTGCCGGTATTGCCGCCCCAACCGACAAGCTGGCCGCCTTCAACCATGTCGCCCACTTTCACGAGCCTCTTTTTCAGGTGGCCGTAGAGCGTGCGGGTGCCGTTCGCGTGCTCGATCATCACGTAGTGGCCGTAGCCGCGACGGTTGTACTTGGAAACGATGACTTTTCCCGGGTAGACGGCCACGATGGAGTCGCCAATGGAAATGTGCAGGTCAACGCCCCTGTGCAGGCGGAACTTGCGGATACCGTAGGGGGAATTGATGCGTGCCCCGTGCAGTGTCGGGAAATGCGCCCCGCTAAAGTCAAGAAACTGGAGCGTTCCTTCTGCAAGGTTGGAATTCTCGAGAGAATCGAGTTCCTCGGATTCTTCTTCGGGTTCGGCGACGGCGACAAATTCTACCGCCGATGCGGAATTGCCGAGGGTGGAATCCGCTGTTGCGGAACTGGAACCTGCGGCGATGTCTGCCTCCGAGGCGTTTTCTGCCGGGGCGACCGCCTCGGTAACTTCGGACGCAACGCCTTTTGCAATTTCGTCCTTTGCTGCTTCGTTCTCTTCGACTGTCTTTTCGACGGCGCTCTCGACCGCGTTTTCGGCAGGAACTTCTTCGCCGAATGAGAGCGCGGGGAGCATTCCCAGACAGAGGATGGATACGTTCAGCAGTTTCATTGTGGTGCGAAAGTTAGAAATTTTTTGCAATATTTCAAGTTTATAAATGAATGTCAAGTTTGGACAAATTTTCAAACGGCTTCAAAAACGCCGAATTTGACTTAAAAACGGCGTTTGCGTGCCGCGCCTGTTTCGGAATCCCATCCATTTTTCTAAATTAACGTGATAACCGACAACAATTATTTGGTCATTTCATGAAATTTTTTTACCCGTTCCTTTGTGCGTTTTTAGTGTTTTTTTCGGCGTGCCATGAAGAAGACAAACTGGCTGCGCTCCGGAAAGATGTTGCTGCTCTTGAAAATAGCGTCGATTCCCTGCAGAAGGCGAAGGAAAAGTTGCAGAATGTGCCCAACTATACCATCCTCTCGGATACAGTCCGTGCGGGTGAGGGGCCGTTCCATGTGTTCTCGCGCCTGAAGGCGATGGTGGAGGGTGGCGATGCCGACCTGGGCAAGGTCTACCTTGCCATGCAGGATAGCGTGGAGTTCAAGTTGCGCGTGGGCGAGAAGTTCTATATCGCGGTGGATGCGGACAGGCATGTGCAGCGGTTCCGCTATGCGCCGAACGTGATTACTTCGCATGTGGTGGTGCGGACCGACTCGGGCTTTGTCTATAAGCTGATTGAAAAGCCTGTGGTACGCAAGCTCTCCGTGTACGAGGGCGCGCTGGAAGAGGGGAGCACGCTGAACGGCATTCTCCTGAAGGTGGGCATCCCGCGCCGCATGGTGGGCGTGGTGAGCGGCGTGTTGCAGTGCAAGGTGGCGTTCCCGCTGGCCCGCGCGGGTGACCGCTTCCGTATTTTGCTGGAAGATTCCTATTTCCAGGATTCCATCTGGGTGTCGGGCAAGGTCGTGTATGCCGAATTTGAGGGCAGGAACGTGGGGCATCACGAGGCTTTCCGCTATGAGGACCCTGACCCGAAGAGTTCCTACAATGCGCACTACACCGAGTCGGGCGACGCGCTTGTGTTTGACGGCCTGCGCTACCCGCTGGAACACCTGCGCATCACGAGTTCGTACGGTTCGCGCGTGCACCCGATTACGGGCCGCGTGACGGTGCATTACGGCGTGGACTACGGTGCCCCGACGGGTACTGTGGTGCATGCGGTTGCCGAGGGCGAGGTGACTGTTTCGGGTTTCGACAACCTGAGCGGCAACAAGATTGCCATCCGGCACAGGGACGGCACGACCAGCTGGTACATGCACCTCTCGGCGCGCGGCGTCGGGGTGGGCGCGAAGGTTTCGCCGGGGCAGGCGATCGGGCGCGTCGGCTCTACGGGCAGGAGCACGGGGCCGCACCTGCACTACGGTTTCAAGAATGCGCAGGGTCAGTGGATAAACCCGCTCTCGAAAACCATGATTGCGACCCCGAAGCTTTCGGGCGAGCGCCTTGCCCGCCTGAAGGAACAGGTGAAGGATATCCGCAAGGAGATAGACCTCACGCTTGCCGCCCCCGCGGTGAAGGTGAACGATTCCACCGACGTGATGGTCCGTACCCGCGTATTGAACTAGAGGCACGCTTTTTTGAACCGGTAAGGCATGATGCTTGAAGATGATGAACTGCGGGAAGTAAGGACGTCGAGGCGCGCACACCGTTCGCGCCGTATCGACGTGATGCGCGAATGGGATTCGGGCATCGTGGACGACCGCCCGACCAAGGAGCGCTTTAGCCGCGAGTTCAAGAAGGCTAAAATCAAGCACCTGAAGAACCCGGTGGAAAATATCGGCGAGGAGAACTGCGTCGAGGGCCTGGTGCTGGAAGTGCACCGCCGCACCTGCGAGGTACGTTTAGACGAAAGAGATATTGATGAAAAAAAAGATAATCTATCGTCTATCGTCTACCAGCGAAGCGGTCTTTCGTCTAATACAGTTACCGCGATGTACCGCGCGACCACGTCCAAGCAGTTGGGGGAATTCCCCGCGGTGGGCGATCGTGTGCTTCTCGGGCTCGTGAACGACGGCGAAGATTCGGGTGACGGCGTGGGTTCGCAGAAGTATTGCGTGGTGCGCGTGCTCCCGCGGAAGAGCGAACTCAAGCGCCCCGGCCCGCGCGACACGTTCTACAAGCAGCAGACGCTTGCCGCGAATATCGACCAGGTGGTGATTGTCGCGAGCGTGACCCAGCCGGAGTTCAACTACGGGTTCATGGACCGCTTCTTGCTCGCCTCGAACCTGAATAGCCTGCCGTTCATTCTGGTGCTTACCAAGATGGATTTGCTCCCGAACGGGGAGGCAGACCTTTCGGAAGATATTCGCGATTTTATGAGCATCGCCGACAAGGTGATTCCCGTGAGCGTCAAGACGGGGGTCGGCCTCGACGACCTCCGTAACGAGCTTCTGGGCAAGTCGTCGGTGTTTAGCGGCATGAGCGGGGTCGGCAAGTCCTCGCTGGTGAACGCGCTGGTGCCGCACGCCGCGCTTGCGACGGGCGAGGTGCGCGAGCGTGACGGCAAGGGCCGCCATACCACTATCTCGTCGAGCCTGTTCGACTTGCCGGGAGGCGGGATTGTCATCGATACGCCTGGGATCAGGGGTATCGGCCTCATGGATTTGGACAAGGAAACCCTGGCGAAAATCTTCCCGGGATTCTTCGAGGACGATATCTTTACGTGCAAGTTCAGCAACTGCATACACGTGAAGGAGGCGGGCTGCGCCGTGCGGGCCGCCGTCGAGTCGGGCAAGCTCTCCAGGGCGCGTTATCGGAGCTACCTCCGCATACTGAATTCTTCGGATTGATTATATTGTTGATATGGATGTCGTGTCTAAAATAACTCTGGTGGCCTCCATCGTGCTGATGGGTTACAGTGCATCGCAGCTCGTGGCAAATTCTGCCGAGTTGAGCGAGAAGGCAGACGAGATCAAGACGCTCATGAAGGTGAGCGAATCTCGCGAACGTGGAATTCGCCTGTTTAATTTTGCGATTTCGTTCTCGTTATTGCTGGCCTATGTGTTTCTTGCCCATTTTTCGGGCCTTGCGTACTGGGTTTCTGCCGTTATAGCCTTGAAACTTGCGTTTACGCTCTTTTTTTCGGACCGGGAACTCCGCATGGAAATCCGTGGCGAGGATATGGGCCGGCGTGGAATCCTGATGGACAAGGCGGATTCGTTCTTGAACGTTTTGCTCGGGCTTTCCATCGCCCTGGTTTTGGTACTGTAGCATGGGAAACAATATGAAAAAGATTCTCCTTGGCGCTGTATGCGCGCTGATGTTCTGCTTCGGGACTGTCGCTGCTCAGACGAATTCCTCGGGTGCGTCTGCAGCATCTGCTTCATCGGGTGCCGCCTCCCAGGCATCGCAGACGACCGGGATTCACACGCCGCTCTTTTTGGGCAGTGCGCTCGGCTTCGGTACGGGTACGGGCGTGGGGTCCGAGAGGGGTGTTGGCCTCAGACAGATTGAGCCCATGTTCGGGATATGGTTCCCGCACGTGGCGTTCTTCCGCGCAGGTTACGGATTCTTTGATTTTGATGGCGAAGGCGAAGACGGTTCCGAAACGGAAATCGAGCATTACAACCTCGACGTGGAGCTGGGCGTTCACGTGTTTGGCGACTTGTATGTAGTCGGCAATTTCTCGAGGGCAAAGGAACTCTCCGATGTGGGCGATGTCTCGTGGAATGAATGGGGCGCCGGTTTCGGGACAATCTTCAGCATATTCTCGAAGACGATGCTCTTTGCCGATGTGGGCTACCGTTGGGTGCTTGACCACTACGACCCCTTCTTGAACAAGAATGTTTCGGGCAGCCGCCTGCAGATGAACCTGGGTTTCATCACTTACATTTACTAGGGCAAGGTTCCGCGATGAAGAATGTTGCCATTATGGGTGGTGCGTTTGATCCGGTTCACATGGACCATGTTGCGGTTGCGAGGCTCTGCCTGAAGCACGGGCTTTGCGACGAAGTGTGGTTTGTGCCGAGCCCTGACAGGTGGGATAAGACGCTCAACGCCTCTCCCGAAGACCGCTTCGCGATGCTTGAACTTGTAACCTCCGACGAACCGCGTTTTGTGCTTTCGGACGAAGAAATCCGGCAGGGAGATTTTCGCGGGTCTTACGTGTTTTTGAAGGGCCTTGCGGAAAAGTACCCCGAGGTGAATTTTCGCCTGCTTGTAGGGGCGGACAGTTACGAGAATATTCCGCACTGGCGCGACCCCCTGCATTTTTATGGCACGGAGTACAACGGCCACCTGCTGTTGCGCGACTTCAGCCTGATTGTTTTTGCGAGGAGCGGCTACCCGCAGATTGATATCGATGCGCATCTCGCTAAGGGGTATGCCCCGCTGTTCTGGCTAGGGGAAAAAGAAGGCTTTGTGGGAAAGTTCTCGAGTACTGCGATACGCAGGGAGTTGCTCTACAACAGGGGCGTAAGGCCTGCGGGATTAGCCCCTGCGGTGTACGACTACATTCTGGAAAATGACTTGTATAGCGAATAATTTGGGGTAGGACAAATGAAATTTGTAGATAACTTGAGGCAGAAGCCCTTCGTGCAGAAGGTGGAGAAGTTTTTCCCGGCGATTGCTTTCCTCGGCGGTTTCGGCTGGGATTCCATAACGCTTGGGCGGCAAATCGACAATACCGACCTGCTGTTCCTGCTGGCATACTATACGGGTGCGTTTATACTCGTGATTCTTCTTTCGGCACACCTGGAGCATCCGGAGGGCTGGACCCGCGAACGCATTATGGCGGCGAAGGCATCAACGGGCGGTAACGCCCCGGCGAAACCCGCGGCTCCGCAAACGGCAGCACCTGCAAAGCCTGCCGCCCAGCCTGCGACGGCAAAGCAGCCTGCAGTTCAGGAGGCGAAGGCTCCGTCTCCGACGAACGCTAAACTTGCAGCCGTGGCGGGGAAGATGGCGAATATCGCGAAGCCCGCGACGACTGTGGTGGCCTCGAAAATCAAGAACGTGGCCGACGCATCGGCGACGAAAATCAAGAATGCTGCGGATGCCTCGACCGCCGAGGCGAAGAAACTTGCCGACAAGATTGGGTATGAATCCATGGCGGTTCCCAAGAACGCCATTGTGGTGGAACACCGCTTTTTGGACCGCGAGTGGAGCGAAGTGTGGAAGGACCGTTTCTCGTGGATGTTGCAGTTCCTGTTCGGCGGCATGTTCAGCGCGCTCGTGGTTTGCTACTTCAAGAGCAGCGGCTCGCTTGCATCGCTCCTGCTCGTGATTGTCCTCGCGGCCCTTCTGGTGGGTAACGAATTCCTGAAGAAGAAATATGAAAGTTTCGGCGTGAGCCTCGCGTTTTTCTGCCTGCTGGGCACGATGTTCATGAACTTCACCATCCCGCACGTGGTCCACAGGATTGGCTTTATCTGGTTCCTTTTGAGTACGGTTGTCTCGTTCCTCATCTGCGTGGGAATCCAGAGGCTCTCGCACCACAAGAAGCGCGTGCTCATCGCCCCCGCAATCATAAGTTCTCTCCTGGTTATTGCCTATGTAATGAACTGGGTCCCGCCGGTCCCGCTCGTGCTCAAGCAGCAGATGGTGTGCCAGAACTTCGACCGCAAGACATATTCCTGCGATATCGACGCCCCGACATTCTTGCAGACATTGGGCATCAAGTTGCCCTCCGTTCACCGCACGGACAGTTCCGAGGTGTATTTCCTGTCGTCGGTCTACGCTCCTACTGATTTGAAGGCCGAACTCGAATACCGCTGGTACTATATGGACCCCGCTACGGGCAAGTACAGCCTTACCGACAAGATATCCTCGGGCAGGATGACCATCGTGGGCGGGCGCGAGTCTGGCTACCGCAGCTTCACGAAGAAAAAGAACATTCCTGCGGGCCGCTACAATGTGGAGGTCGCCTACAAGAACGGCGCCGTCATCGGTTCGCAGAAGTTCGAAGTGTTTGAGGGCGAACCTCCGAAAGGCTTTGCCCGCGATACGTTGAGGTAGTGGCGTTCGTCATGAAGGCTCCCCGCGACATGTACTTCGAGAGCGTCGTCCGGCCCGAACACGACCGGATGCTCCTGCTCGATAGCCTCTGCTACCGCTTTACCTACCATAGCCGCGAGCAGTGGAAGGAAAACCTGGAGCGCGGGCTCGTTACCGTCAATGGGGAGGTCGCGGGGCCCGAAACGGTTGCCCGCAAGGGCGACAAGGTCGTGTACCATGTGGAAAATTACGACGAGCCCGAGGTGCCGACTGATTTTAGCATCGTGTTCGAGGACGAGGAATTCATGCTGGTCGCAAAGCCTGCGGGAATCCCGGTCCACCATACCGCCCGCATATTCTACAACACGTTTGTTTCCGTAGTGCGCCGCGAGACCGGCTACGAGACGGCGACGCCGATGCACCGCCTGGACCGCGATACGGGCGGGCTCATGCTATTCGCAAAATATGCGGAGTCGGCGGCGCGTTTCCAGAAGAACCTTGACCGCATACTGCTCCGCAAGTTCTACATGGCGGTGGTGCGCGGGGAATTCCCTCACGAGGAATACCGCTGCGACACGCCCCTTCGCGAAGACCCCGCAAGCAGAATCCGGCTCAAGATGTACCCGTTCGATGACGGCAAGCCCTGCACGACCATATTCCGGAAGGTGCGCTCGGTTGTTCGCGACGGCGAAACGTTCACGGCCATCGAATGCGAACTCCTGACCGGCCGCAAGCACCAGATACGAGCCCACCTCGCGAGCCTCGGGTTCCCGATTGTGGGGGACCGCCTTTATGCCTTCGATGGCCTGTACTACGAAAAGATGGCGGAAGGCGCCCTTACGGAAGACGATTTCCGCGTTTTAGGCGCGCATAGCCATATGCTCTATGCGTACAAGGTAGAACTCCTGCTCCCGTACTGGGATACACCGCGTACGTTTGTGTGCGAGAATTTCCCGACTGAAATGAAGGACTTAATCCGCTAAATTCGCTCAAAAACGTCTTTTGTGGAGGCTGAACCCGCGCAAATTCATGCTCCGGGCTCCCTGTTTTTTGTATCTTTTATGCGTAAAATTTTGAACCTACGGTTCAAGGAGTTGAAAAATGAAATCTAGAGTCCTGTTGGGCCTGGCCTGTGTCTCCATGATGATGGCCGCCTGTGATTTACAGAAAAACGATGCTCAGAATGCCGAAGCCAAGGTGACTGGTACCTCTACGGACGACCAGAAGTTCGCCTACATGCTGGGTGTGCAGTTCGGTATGCAGAATTTCAAGATGCTCCCGCTCCAGATGGGTGAGGAACTCGACGAGGACGTGGTCGTGCAGGGTGTTCTCGATGCCATGAAGGCTGAAAAGGACACGAACTTTAAACTGCAGATACCCGTTGATACTTTGAGGCAGGTCAGTTTTGACTACAATTCCGTGGCTCGTACCCGTATGGAATCCATTCGCCCCGATAGCGCGACGAACGCTTCCTTCAACGGCGACCAGTCGAAGTTCCGTGCCTACATGGATTCTGCGATGAAGGCCCTTCCGGTGGTTCCCGCTCCTGCTCCGAAGAAGGCTCCGGTGACGATTGGTGAAACCCCGACCAAGAACCAGAAGCTCTCCTACTTTATCGGCGTGCAGTTCCAGAACCAGTTCAGCGCGATTGGTGGCCAGTTCCAGACGGAATTCGACGTGAACTACTTCGTGCTCGGTATCCGCGATGCCGGCGCCAAGACCCGCGATACCACGCTCACGAACGCCTTGCCGGATGATTCCCTCAGGGCTGTTGGCGAACGCTACAACGAGAAGATGAAAGTTCTCCGTGAAGAAGCCATCAAGAAGGCCCAGGAAGAAGAAGCCAAGCTGAAGGAAGAGGTGAAGGGCCTCCGTGGCGATACGCTTGCGAACGGCATGCCTGCCAAGATGAACTACAAGGTGAAGGTTACTGGCATCACGAACAAGGCCGAAAACCTCGAGACCTGGGCTGGCAAGCCTCTCCTGATTTTCTACTTCTCCGCGACCTGTGGCCACTGTGCACATGCCGCTCCGCAGATTCTCGACATCGCGAAGGAATTTGCCCCGAAGGGCCTTACGACGGTTGCCGTTGCCAGCGGTGGAAACAACAAGAGCGGCATCCGCAAGTTTGCCGACAATGCGAAGTTCGACGACACCATCAACATCGTGTGGGATGAAGCCCGCCAGTTCGGTGAACTCTACAGCGATGGCTATGTGCCGAAGGTCTACCTCGTGAACCCGGATGCATCGTACAAGGAATACGTTGCCTTCGAGGGCGAGAAGGAAACCCTCAAGGCCGAAATTGCCGCCCTCATGGATGGCAAGCCGGTCGTTTGGAATCCGGAACCGCCGAAGCCGGCCGTGGTCGATACGCTCAAGCCCGCCGCCGCTACTGCTCCGGCTGCCAAGAAGTAGTGTCTACAAACGCACAATTTGATGTCGTCGTAGTCGGTGGCGGCCATGCCGGCATTGAGGCGACGCATGCCGCCTGGAAGCTCGGTGTGAAAACCGCCATGCTCACGATGGATGTGAATGCCATCGGGCGTATGAGCTGTAACCCGGCCGTAGGCGGGGTGGCGAAGGGCCAGATTGTGCGCGATATCGATGCGCTCGGTGGCCTGATGGGCCTTTTGACCGACAAGGCCGGGATCCAGTTCCGCATGCTCAACATGAGCAAGGGGCCCGCCGTGTGGGGCCCGCGCGCCCAGTGCGACATGAAGTATTATAGCGAGATTGCCCGAGAGGTCATTACGAACCTTCCCGGGCTTTCCGTTATCCAGGGGGAACTCGCCGCGTTCGAGCGCATGCCCGATGGCCGCCTGGAACTTACACTTTTGAATGGCGAACGCTACGTGACCCGCGCGCTCGTGATTACGAGTGGAACTTTCCTTGCCTCCAAGATGTTCACCGGGCTTGAGACGAGCATCGGTGGGCGAGTGGGCGAGCCGAGTGCAGACAAGCTTTCGGAATGCCTTGCGGCTAACGGCATTGCGCTGCGCAGGCTCAAGACGGGTACGCCGAGCCGACTCGACCCGGATACCATCGACTTTAATGAATGCGACGTGCAGCACGGCGACGATGTTGCCTGGCCCATGAGTGACCGCCATGTTGCAGAAACGGTCCCCGGCCGCGATGCGGATTATTTCTGGGGAGACGCTACGAACAAGTTTGTGCGTAACGATTGCGTGTGCTGGATTACGCGTACGAATTTAAAGACTCACGATATATTGCGGAGCGGCTTCAAGGACAGCCCGATGTTCAGCGGTCGTATCCACGGCAAGGGCCCGCGCTACTGCCCGAGTATCGAGGACAAGATTAACCGCTTTGGCGACCGCGACGGTCACCAGCTGTTCCTTGAACCGGAACAGGCGGACATAGGTCGCGTGTACATCAACGGTTTCAGTTCCAGCCTGCCTGCGGATATCCAGCTTGCTGCAATCCACACGATTCCTGGCCTCACGCGCGCTCGCGTGTTGCAGATTGGCTATGCGGTGGAATACGATTCCGTAGATGCCACGCAGCTTTTCCCGACGTTTGAATGCAAGAAGGTCCCGGGACTCTACTTTGCGGGCCAGGTCTGCGGTACGAGCGGCTACGAAGAGGCTGCGGGTCAGGGTCTTTTGGCCGGCATCAACGCGGCTCTGAAAATAAAGGGCGATTCGCCCTTTATTTTAGGTCGTTCCGACAGTTACCTCGGGGTGATGGCGGACGACCTTACGAACATCCTGCTCGACGAGCCGTACAGGATGTTCACGAGCCGCGCCGAATACAGGCTCTTCCTCCGGAGCGACAATGCGGAAACCCGCCTGAAGGAACGCGCGCACGCAATCGGGATGATTTCGGACAGCGACTACGCCGACTGGAAGCGCCGCTGCTCCCTTGTGGAAACGGCCCGCATGCGCCTCGCCGAAGAATCCGCGCTCCCCGAGCAGGCGAACCGCATTCTCGAGGCCGGTGGCCAGGCGCCCGCGACCGAACGCACCCGCTGGATCAACGTGCTCCGCCGCCCGGGTATCGACCCCGAGCAACTGTTCACGGTTGCCCTCCCGGACTTGCCGCTCACGCGCCGCGACCGCTGGTTCATGTATGCCGAGGAAATCTATGCGGGTTTCTTCGACAGGCAGGCCCGCGAAATCGAGGACCAGAAGAAGATGGAATCCGTGCGCCTGCCCGAAGATTTCGACTACATGCAGGTGACTGCCGTAAGTATCGAGAGCCGCCAGCGCCTGAACGCCCACAAGCCGCTCACGCTGGGCCAGGCAAGCCGCATTCCTGGCGTTCGCCCTGCCGATATTACCGTGCTTGCGCACTGGCTCGAGAACAAGTCCTGCTAACTGCGGGCTTGTGTCTCAGAATTGCCAACTCGAGGCACGCTCACTTGATAATTTCGGCAAAAATTGCTATCTTTGCGCCGTCAAATTAACATAATTGTCTAAAGACAAAATTCCAAGAGGTATATCATGGCAGAAGAAAAAGAAGTCAAATCCACAGAAGAAGTCAAGCCTCAGGAACCGAAATCTACAGAAAAATCTCAAGAAAAGAAGGCTCCGGCCAAGAAGAAACGCCCGATGAACGCAAAGCGCAAGGGTGCCGCTCCTGCTGCCAAGAAGCCCGCCATCTTCAGTGATTCCCTGGAAGACCGTTTCCCCAACCTCGCTGCTAAGCTCAAGAAGTCCATCGAGGACGGCATCAAGCAGAAAATCAAGGAAGCCCAGAACGACCCGAAGGTCAAGGCTGCATCCAAGAAGTTCGCTGCTGAAAAGTAATCTGACTTTTTAGACTTTAGAACACCCTCGGTTCGCCGAGGGTGTTTTTCTATATTTGTGCTCATGATTAGCATTACCAAGCTCTTGATGGATACCCCGAATTACGGAGATCAGCTGCGTTACGAACCTCGTGCCCACGAAAGCAAGAATGGCGTGGCGCCGGGACGCGGTCCCGTGGTGGTATGGAACTGCACCAAGACGTGCAACCTGAGTTGCGTGCATTGTTACGCCCGCTCCGAGGCCATCAAGTACCAGAATGAACTGACGCACGAAGAAGGCTTGGCGCTTATCGACCAGCTTGCCGATTTCAAGGTGCCGGTAATCCTCTTTAGCGGTGGTGAACCGCTGCTTCGCCCCGACTTTTTTGAACTTGCGAACTATGCGGCAAGCAAGGGAATCCGCCCGACCATCAGCACGAACGGCACCTGCATTACGCCCGACGTTGCAAAGAAGTTGAAGGACATGGGCGTGGGCTACGTGGGAATCAGCCTGGACGGCTGCGAGGCGACGCACGACAAGTTTCGTGGCAAGGAGGGCGCCTACAAGCTTGCGCTCCGCGGTATCCGTAACTGTGTGGCGACCGGCCAGAAGGTGGGGCTACGCTTTACGATTACGCGCTACAACGTGCAGGACCTGAATGCGATTTTTGACCTGCTTGAAAGCGAGAACATTGACCGTGTGTGTTTCTACCACCTGGTTTACAGCGGGCGCGGTTCCGCGATGGTCGCAAATGACCTGAACCACGAAGAGAGCCGCAAGGCGATGGACCTGATTATTGACCGCACGCTCGACTTCAAGAAGCGCGGGATAAACAAGGAAATTCTGACCGTCGATAACCACGCCGATGCAGTCTACCTTTACTTGCGCATGAAACGCGAGGACCCTGCCCGAGCAGAGAAGGTGCTGGAACTTATCCAGCGTAATGGCGGTAACCGCAGCGGTATGGCCTTCGGGAACATCGATAGCATCGGGAATGTTCACCCCGACCAGTTCACGCAGTACATTACCCTCGGGAACGTGCGCGAAAGGAACTTCGGAGAAATCTGGAGCGACGAAAGCAACCCGATTATGGCGGGGCTCAAGAACAGGAAGCCGATTTTGAAGGGACGCTGCCCCAAGTGCGCCTACCTGAACCTGTGTAATGGCAACTTCCGCACCCGCGCCGAGGCCGTGACCGGAGATTTCTGGGAACAGGATCCGGCCTGCTACCTGACGGACGAGGAGATTAATGGATAATTGATAATGGATAATGGATGATGTGAAATTATCAATTATCAATCATCAATCATCAATCGTCAATCAACTTTTTCACTCCTCACTTCACATTGAATATGACTGAACTTGAACAGCGTCTTCTCTCTGTCATTCAGGACGCCTTCCCGCTGGAAGAGCGCCCTTACCGGCGGTTGGCGGAGGTGCTGAACGCGCAGGAAGCGTGTGCTGGCGGCGAAGCTCGCGGGCATCTCACGGAACAAGCGGTCTTCGATGCTGTCGAGAACCTGCGTCGCTCGGGCATTGTCCGCCGTATCGGTGGCATCTACGATTCCCGCAGGCTCGGTTTTATTTCGCGCCTCTGTGCGGGCAAGGTTACCGACCTCGACAAGTTCGCATCCGCTGTCAACGGGATTCCCGCGATTACGCACAACTACGTGCGCTCCCACGAATACAACGTGTGGTTTACCGCCATCGCGGAGTCGGAAGGCGAAATCCGCGCAATTGTTGACGGGCTCTGCGCAAGTACGGGCCTGCACGACGTGCATATCCTTACCGCGACGAAGAAGTTCAAGATAAACACGGTAATGCGCGTCTTGAAAGAAAATGAAGATTCCCGCCTACGCGGGAATGACGATCGAGGTGGGGAATTCATTGCTGCGTTATCGTCGTCCGACAAGGCACGCATTCGCATTGCCTGTGACGATATCCCGCACACGCTCACTCCGTTTACGGACTGGGGAGTTTCCCTTGAGGCTCTTCGCGACGACCTCGTGCAAAAGAGAATGCGACGCTTCGGGGCAATCCTCCGGCATCAGGACGCCGGCTTCGCGTATAATGCTATGGTCTGCTTTAAATTAGACGAGAGATTAGAGACGAAAGACGAGAGAAGTGTCATCCTGAGCGACCCCTGGAAGGGGGAGTCGAAGGATCCTGCTGGTGCAATCCTTGCAAACAAGCCATACATTTCGCACTGCTACGAGCGCCCCGCCTTCGAAGGCTTCCCGTACACGCTCTATGTGATGATGCACGCGCAGTCCGCCGAAGAACTGGATGCGTTCATAAAGGATGCCGCTGTCTCTATCGGCAATCCCGAATACGCGGTGCTCCATTCCGTTAGGGAACTCAAGAAGACGAGTTTCAGGTTCTTCGCGTGATTCTTGGCTAGAACTTGCAGCCGAGCGAGGCGTAGAATATGCCTCGCTGCCCGAAACTCAGCAAGTTTAGGGTCAGGGGTAGAGTCTTTCCCAGTTCAAGCCCGAGCAGGGTCGCATGGAACATGGGGGCAGCACCATTCCCGTTGAAGGCAACGCCCGCATCCAGCTCCATAAACGGATTCACGAACCCGTTTACGTTGAAATTCAGTTTTGCCCTTGGCATGATGGTGTAGAGCGACTCGTCCTTGATAGGCATGGAGTAGTTGAAGACGAGGCCTGTTTCAAATATTTCATTGACCTTGTAGCCGTAGTCTATGGAAACTGCGCCCAGGATTCCAAAGGAGTCTTCTCCGCCGAATATGCTTATGATTGCAGAGCCAACTATGCCGACAAAGTCCGAAATGGTCAAGATGCCGTAGCCGATGCTTATGGAATGGCGCTTGAATTCGGGTTCATTTTTGACGGACTTTTCTGTGTCGGGCTGTACGTCGGTATAGTTCTCCGGTTCCTGTGCGAAAGACATTGCAGCGGAAAGCATGAGTGACAAGAGAATGACTTTAAGTTTCATATATCCTCCTAATACAATTTAGTTTCTATTGCGATGCGGTGGCCGGCCTCGAAGCCAAAAATCGTGCCGTCGTGAATCTCGTAGTTTATACCGAACCCGACGGAGCGCCCGAACATGTGGAAAAAACGCGTGACGTCGAACTTCATCTTGTAACCGTGGTACTTGTCGTCCATCTTGCGGTACGCGCGGGCGAGGTTCCTGTTTTCGGATTCCTCGATGCGCGCCTGGTACAGGAATACCTCGCTGAGTTGCCAACCCGTATGGAGTGTGTCGTTCCAGCCGAGTTTCCACACGAGCGATGCCTTGAACCCGATTTCGTCACCGGGCTTGTAGTTCTTGTCTTCGAGGAAGGCATTGTACCGGAACGCCGTCCCGAGCGAAAGCGTTCTCGAAAATTGCAAATAACTGAACGGTTCGATATTCAGGCGGTGGAAGCGGTTCTTTTGCGAGCCCTCGCCGGGAGGGAACCGCCAGCCCGCATTGAGCCCCAGGAAAGATACGGGTAGGACCCTTATTCCGGCGTATGTCTCGTTGAACCCGTTCACGTGCAGGTTGCAGTAGTTGTGGAGATACCCTTCTGTTGAATACTCGTAACTCACGCCCAGGAATCTGAATGCCCCGTCCACATAGAGGCTCAGGTATCGCGGGATTATCGCGTATTCCGCCGCAACGTCCATGTCGAGGCTGTACACGTCTTCGTCGAGCTCAAACGCCCCCTGCACGGCAAGTCCCGTTGTAGGCGGCAAAATCGGGTGCAGGTTCTCTGTGGCCAAGGCTGCCACACAGAGAAACGGTAATATGCATCCGAAAACTTTGTTCATGTATGGAAATATATCAAATTTTTGTTGCCATGCACCTTGCATATATTATATTTCTTGCAGATGCTTTCGTTTATCCTGCATAGGGCGGCCGCGCGTTTTAAACTCGCGTTACAATCGCGTTTTAAACCCGCGTTGCATGCGCATTTTTATCCCGCGCAACTCGTCGTAGTCACGGCGTTATTTTGTCTGTGCGCCTGCCTGGACGAGCCCACCGAATCATCGCCGGATTTTCTCCCGATGGACGATTCCGTGTACCCGTATGCGAATCTGCCCCGCATTGTCATCGAAACGAAGAATTTCGCTGGAATTCGTGACCGCGAAACGGAAATCCCTTCACGCCTGCAGATATACGGCAAGGACGCCCCCGAAAGCGAAGTCTACGAACTCACCGTGCGCGGGCGGGGCAATTCCAGTTTCAAAATGCCCAAGTATGGCATGAAACTTGAATTTAAGGACAAAGTAAGCTTGTTCGGGATGCCCAAGAACCGTGATTGGGCGCTGGTGGCGAATTTCGGTGACAAGAGTCACCTGCGGAACTACATGGCGACCCGCCTTTCGGAATGGCTGGGCATGCCCTATACCCCGCGATGCAAGTTTGTCGAGGTGTACCTGAACCGCAATTATGTGGGCCTCTACCTTCTCATGGAAACTGTGAAGGTGGCTCGCGAACGCGTGAATATTCCCGAAAACGATACCACTTTCCTCTTCGAGAAGGAAAACGACAAGAAAATCGATGAACCGTTTATCCGCTCGAGCATCGGGTATGCGTTCCATGTAAAGTCCCCGAAGAATCCTTCCGAGGAATCGCTTGAACTCTTGCGCAGCCATCTCGCCGATTTCGAGGATGTCTTGCTGCATTTCAGTACCTCCGATACGGGGGCTATCGCGCGGTGGATTGACATGGACGACTTCAAGCCTTACTACTGGGTGCAGGAATTTTCCAAGAACGAGGATGCCATCTTTGCGCGGAGCATTTTTATGACCTGGCAGAAGGGGAGCCCGATCCATTTTGGCCCCATCTGGGATTTTGACATTTCGTTCGGCAACGAGTCTCGTGAGCTCAATCGCAAGTTTGAAAACTGGCATATCCGCAGTTATCGCTGGTTCTACTATTTCTTCAGGGACGATGCTATCCGTTCGCAAATAAGGGAGTACTGGTTTGAACACCGCGAAACCTTCCGTGCCCTGGTAGATAGCGTGCCGTTGTACAGGTCTATTATCGAGGATGCCGTAAAGAACGAGTACCGGCGCTGGCCTATCATGAGCAATACCGAGAACTGGGCGCTCAAGGACCCCTACGAGGATTACGACGAGGCTATCGATGTCATGGTCCAGTGGATGAAGGACCGCTTTGACTGGATAGAAACGACACTGAAAGAGGAAAAATAAAGAAAAAGTCGGAAATTTTTAAGAAAAAAGTAGGCCCTAATCTGAGCGGTTATGGAAATAAATTAGTTTTATGCTATAACAATATGGAGCAATCTATGCTTTTTAAACGTTTGTCCCTTCTCGTTTCATTCTTTGCCGTTATGGTGTTTGCGCAGGAGCCAGCCTCCTTCACGGAAGTGCCCCTGCAGGCTTCGACCAACGTCGAAAAGAAGGACGATAATTCCTCCACGATATCGGTGTTCGTCAAGAACCCCGAAGAAATCCGTGCATTGCGGGAGGACTTGAAGAACTTGCAGACCATGGTGGGGGATTCGAACCCCGAGGTCGCGGCTCTTTTGAAGAGGGCGAACCGCGTGGCGGAGATGAACGACCGATGCGCCTCCATTTCGCTGAATGACCTCCTGGATACGACATGTGCCCGCTTCTATGAAGTGGAACTCCCCGCGTTCGAAAACGAGTACATGGAAGTGACGGGCGAGGTCAGGCTCGGTTCCATGCGTATGGCGACCACCCTTGAGGAACGTACCCGCCAGTTGGCGAGCTGCTCCGAAGCGTTGACCAGCATTATCATTAGCCGTGAACAGTTGCTCCGCCTTCGCGGTAACGTGTACCTGGAACCCATCAACTTCGATGGCGATTTTGATGCCGAATACATCTTCTCGCTTTCCTATGACCCGGCGCGTGTGGAACAGCAACAGCGCCTAGCGAGCCTCTGGATTGAAAAGTGCGGCCCTATCGTGGTTCGCCAGTCCGGGTCGGAATTTGCCCCGATGTTTATCGCCACGTTGAAGGTAAAGAACGATTCCTTGAAGAAGGCGGGCTCGAACGTGAAATTCATGCTGAACAAGAAGACGCTTATGCTCCGCATAGATATGCGTAGGCCGGTGAGTGGCGCTTACTACCTGAACGGCGTGCGCCTTTTCGAAAAGACCATCGACGCTGACCAGAAGCAGTCGAACCTCCTCTTCGATATCAAGAACAAGAAGGCCGTTCTGAACCAGCCCAAGGATGCCGAAATCCAGAAGTTCCATGGCAAGGAAGTCTTCAAGAAGTTGAAGAAGATGGAAATGGTTGGCCGCTGGGCTTGGGACGAGGAAAAGTTGCCCGATGAAGTTGTCAAGACGGAAGTTCACGAAGAATCCGAAGTCATGACGGCCGAAGACTCCCTTACGTACAAGCAGGGAATTGCTGAACTTGAACGTGCCATCGCCGAAGAAAACAATGAAACAGCCGCTGACGAGGCTTCTGCTGCCGAGGCGGCAAGTGATGCCGCTGGAGGTGAAGGCAAGAAGAAGTCTATCCACTGGATTCCGCTTGCGATTTCGGGAGCCGTACTTGCGGGTGGTGTCGCTATTGCGTACGTGTTCAACAAGAAGGCGAAGGATGAAAGGGATGCGTTTGAAAATGGTAGCACCGGCTATGAAGAAAGCAAGAAGGCCGTGCAGGATTATCAACGAAATCGTACAATCGGTGTGAGCTTCGCGATTATCGGTGCAGTCGGTGTTGGTCTTTCATTTGTTTTCTAAGGCAGGAGTGTCGAGGTGAATATGAAAAAGATTCGTTTGTCTGTTGTGATGCTCTCCGCAGCCATGATGACTGCCTGTACGGACTATGTGGCTGAAATTGAGGATATTCAGCAAGAACGCGCGGATAATCTAAATGCTATGTACGAAAATAGTCAAAAAAATGATCCGTCGGAACTCATTTTCTTCTCGGGATGTTCTTGCGAAGTGAACAGGGGAAACCTTGTCGAGAATGGTGGGCAGCTGTATTACAATACGGAGTCCAATTTCCCAACGATTTCCTACGCTCTCGTAAATTGTGCAAACATGCCGGATAAGGTTGAACGCCTAACGGGATACTACGAAAACATGTTCATAGAATCCTACAATGTTTATCAAAAGGAGGGTGTCTGGTGGGCGGATCTTCAACTGAACGGAACTGCACAGAACGCTTTACTTGGTGGTACGGTTTCCACAGCTTTGAGTACGTATGGTAATAGTAAGCCTATGGCTAGCTCTGTTGAATGTCCCTCGGTAAGTTTCGGATACAAGAATACGGTTGAAGAAACTGCTCCGGTACAGAACCCGTCGTCAGTTCAACCATCTTTATCCAGTAAAATTCCCTGTGGTGACCTGTGGTGCGGACCTACGGATACGGAAGGCAAGGTTGAAACAGGCTCTGATGATGAAACAGCCGGTTACTGGTTTGAATTCAATGATGCTAACGACTACGGTACGTCTTCTATCTCTTATCCGCCCGATGTCTCGGTGAATGAATATGATAATTTCTTCGGCCCACTCACTGAAGCGTATCAAGGAATCAAGGGTACTGTTATGATAGGTGCTGGCTATGATTACCCTTATGTCGGCTTGGGCTTTAATCTTGTGAGCGGAGATCAGGAGGGCACGGATATCTCCCGTTGGGAAGGAATCTGCCTGGTCTATTCATCCAACTTGAATTTTGCAATAGAATTGCAAGTAGAAGATGAGGCCACAGTTACGGAATACAATAACTATAAGGCATCCGTTGCACGCTCGGCAAATATGACTACCATTGACTACCCTTGGTCTAAATTTAAGCAAGAGGTCGGTTGGGGTAAAACGGTTGTAATTGATTCTGTACTTAGAAAGACAGCTGCAATCAAGCTAAAGTACCAAGGCGTAGCCGGTTCTACGGGTGATTTCGTATTCTATTCCATCGGCCGCTTGGGAACCTGCAAATAGTCTAGCCTCTTTTTCTATCTTTGGGCCATGCGCAAAATCTACATGGCAGGCATGAGCCACAAGGTGGCCGAAATCGCAGTCCGCGAAAAGTTCTACATCCCGATGGATGTGAAGACGGAAGCGCTCGGCCATTCTCCGTTTGACGAACTCCTGATTCTTGCGACGTGCAACCGTACCGAAGTCTACGTGGCATCGGACAGGGAAATTGCCGAGGCGGAACTCGTGCAGTACGTGTGCAAGCTTGCGGGGCAAAGGTTCGAGGATTTTGCGAAGTTCTTTTACTTCAAGGCGGGTGATGACGTTGCGCATCATGTGATGAACGTGTGTGCGGGGCTTGATTCGGTAGCGGTGGGCGAGGACCAGATTCTGCACCAGATTGGCCGTGCCTACGAGACGGCGCATAGCCTGCATGCGACGGGCAACAGCCTTAACAAGTTGTTCCAGGGGGCAATCCACACAACCAAGCGCATCAAGACGGAAACAAACCTGAGCAAGCTCAGCTGCAACATCCCGTTTTTGGCGATGAAGCAGGTGCAGCGCACGTTCGATGACCTCGAAAACCGCTCCGTGTATATCGTGGGTCTAGGCGAGATGGGTTCCCTGATGCTCAAGTACGTGCAGGAATACACCACGAACATCTTCGCGAGCAGCAGGACTTTCGCGAATGCCGAAAAGTTTGCGGACGTGCTCACCCCCGTAAAGCTCGAGGACCGCTACAAGGTGCTGGGCAAGTGCGATGTTGTCGTACTGTGCAGCATCTGCCAGGAACCCCTTATCACGAAGGATGAATTCGAGAACGCTTTGTCAGAGTGTCATTCGGAGCCCTTCGGCAAGCTCAGGGCAGGCTCCGCAACTAGCGAAGCGATAGAATCCAAGCGTCTAATCATTGACCTCGGTAGCCCGCGCAATGCGGAAGCCTCCATTGGCGAAATTCCCGGTGTGCAGTACGTGTGCGTCGATGACCTCGAAAAGATTGTTTCGGAGAACCGCCGCCTGCGCATGGTGGAACTCGAGGCCGCACAGAAAATTTTGAAGGAAGGCCTGGACGAGTTCTTGCAGTGGTACCGCATGGACGAGGTTTCGAAGGATATCCGCGTGCATGCCGACAGGATGGTTGCAACCGCGAACGAGGAATCCGAAAAGCTGTTGCGCTCGATGCCCGACTTGCCGGAAAATGAACGCGAACGCATCCGCATGATGTACGAACGCTTTGCGAAGAAGATGGCGAACGATTACCTGTACAAGGTAAAGGCGGGCAATTCGCCCGAAGACGTGAAGGTGTTCCTCAAGTGCCTGGAGGCAAGCGATGAATAATGCCGTTTTTTCGCAGGGCGGAAATGTGCGCCCGCTGCGGATTGCGACGCGCAAGAGCGCCCTTGCCGTGGCGCAGACTACGCTTGCCGCCAACGCCCTCGTGTCGGCGAACCCGGGCCTCACGTACGAACTCGTGACGATGACGACCGAGGGCGACCGAAGGCTCGACAAGTCCCTTGCGAGCTTCGGTGGCAAGGGCGTGTTCATCAAGGAACTTGAAGTCGCCCTGCTTGAAGGTCGCGCCGATATTGCGGTCCACAGCCTGAAGGACATGCCGGCAGAAGTCTTGCCGCAATTCAGGCTGGCCGCTGTCCTCAAGCGCGAAGACCCGCGCGATGCGTTTATTGCCCGCGAGGGTGCAGACGGCGTGCACTTTATGGACTTGCCCTCGGGAGCCCGCGTCGGTACAGGCAGCATCCGCAGGGTGGTGCAGCTCAAGGCGCTCCGTCCGGACTTGGAATACGTGCCCATCCGCGGGAACATCCAGACGCGCCTTTCGAAGCTCGAGGAACTTGATGGCGTAGTGCTGGCGGCTGCCGGCCTCAGGCGCATGGGCCTAGCCGACCAGGTGACGGAATACTTCGATACCGACAAGGTTTTGCCTGCATCCGGTCAGGGAATTCTCGCGATTGAAACTTTGGCCGATTGTCATTCTGGAGGGAGCCTTGCGACCGATAGAATCCAGACAATCCTCTCCCGTGTGAACGACGCTCCCACTTATTGCATTGCCGTTGCCGAGATGGCCTTCCTCAAGGCGCTCAATGCGGGCTGCCAGTTCCCGGTGGCGAGTTTCGCCGAATTCGTTTCTCTTGCAGGGAAAGGCGAATTTGCGAACGATTCGCAAATTCATGGCAGGGAGGAAGGCAACCAGCAGATTATGAAAATCCGCGGCATCTACTGGGACGAATCTTCACAGCGGTTGCTCCGTGCGGAACATGGCGTGCAGTTTGGTGCGCTTGAATCCGGTGTGGGCGAATCGTTTGAAAATGCTGTGACGCAGGCCCGCGACGCGGGAATTGCTCTTGCGGGTAAAATCCGTGAACAGCTTGCGCGCTGATTCCCTATAACTTTCTATTTTTACACTCGATGAAAGGAACCGTTTATTTAATCGGTGCAGGTCCCGGCGATCCCGGGCTATTGACGCTCCGTGGCAAGGAAATTCTGGAAAAGGCCGACGTGGTGGTCTATGACCGCCTGGTTTCGCCTGCAATTCTTGGCATGTGCAATCCGAAGGCCAAGATGGTGGACGTGGGCAAGATGCCGACGCACCATAAGGTCAAGCAGTCCGAAATCAACAGACTCCTGGTGCAATTTGCTTGCGAATTTCCCGGCGGTGTGATAGCGCGCCTCAAGGGCGGCGACCCGTTCGTATTCGGACGCGGCGGTGAGGAGGCTCTTGAACTTGTTTCTGCCGGTGTCGAATTCGAGGTTGTTCCGGGAATTACTTCCGCCATCTCCGTGCCTGCATACGCGGGCATACCCGTAAGCCATCGCGGGATTGCGACGAGCTTTCACATCATCACCGGCCATGAAAAGGCGGATGGAAGAACGTGTCATCCTGAGCGGAGCGAAGCGGAGTCGAAGGATCCAGGCCAGAATCTCTCTCTTGACTTCGAGACTCTCGCGAAGTGCCCCGGCACGCTCATATTCCTGATGGGCGTCGCCAACATGGATTTTATTGCCCGCCGGCTTATGGAATGCGGGAAGGACCCGAAAACTCCGCTCGCCTTTATCGAGAAGGGCACGACTCCGTACCAGCGCACCGTCATGGCGACGCTCGAGACTGCGGGGGAGACGATTGCCCGCGAAAACGTGACTGCCCCCGCGATTACGATTATGGGTGGCGTCGTGGAACTCGGGCAAACGCTCGCGTGGAAAAAGAACTTGCCTCTTGCCGGCAAGCGCCTCGTGGTGACCCGTGCCGCAAAGCAGGCCAGCGGGATTACCGCACGCCTCACTGCCCTCGGCGCCGAAGTCATTGAAACCCCGATGATTGAAACCAGGGATGTCATCCCCGCGACTTCATCTGTCATCCCCGCTGTCATTCTGGAGGGGCAAAGCCCCGATAGAATCACGGGGATCTCCTCAGCCGATTTCAATGCCCTCGCGAATTTCGACATCCTCGTCTTCACGAGCACGAACGGCGTGGAAAGTTTCTTCAGGCAGCTGTTCGCCGCAGGTTACGACGTGCGCGTGCTTGCCGGCAAGAAGATTGCGAGCGTCGGCAAAATTACCGAAAAGAAGTTGCTTGAATACGGCATCCGCTGCGACTACGTGCCCGAAGACCACACCGGCGAAGGATTAGGTCGTTTGCTGGCTTCGCTCCTGGTGGACCATTCCCGCATTCTCCTTCTGCAGGGCAATCTCGCTGACGATACCCTGCTCAAGCTGCTCCCGCAGGCGACCCGCTGGGTGGTCTACGAGACGCTCCCGGTCGCTGAACTCCCCGAATGGAAACGCGAGGCCGTTGTCGGCGCCGATGCCGTCGTTTTCGCGAGCACCAGCGCCGTCGAAAATTTCTGCAGTGTCATCCTGAGCTATACGACACTAGGGGCTTCGCCCCTTAGTGGCAGTTATGCCCTTTGGGTAGGAGAGCGTAGCTCGGAGTCGAAGGATCTTAATAGAGAATCTTTGACTACGCCTGCTTCTTGTTTTCCCCGTCTCGCATTCTGCATTGGCCGCATGACTGAATCTGCCGCCCGCAAGCACGGATTTGAAACCGTCACTTCCGACGAGACGACGATGGACTCCCTCGTAAAAAAGATTGTGGAGCATTACAAAAAAGAATCCTAATCCCACACTCCACATTCCACACCTCACACTCCACATTGTATGAAAGCTATCCTGATTATTGCACATCATTGCATTTTGCCTGGGGCCTACAAGGGCTTTGAAGGTATTTTGGACAAACTTCATCATGATTTGCCCGGTACGCGTGTGGCAAGCACGAGCTTGCTCGATTTGGAAAACGACCTGCGCACGCTCCTCCGCGAAGATGTGGAATCGGTGACGCTCCTGCCGTTCCTGCTTTTAAACGGCCAGCATACGAAAAACGACGTTCCCCGCGTGGTCGCTAAGCTACAGGAGGAATTTCCGCAGATTCCTATAACGCTTATGCCCTGCCTCGGCGACTGGAAGGAATTCTCCGACATGGTCGTCGCCGGCATCCGCAGCGCTCAAATAGACGATAGAACGCCCGCTGACACGGGCTACAGACGAAAGACGAAAGAAAATAATGGCATTGCTGAAGAAAATCATCTTTCGTCGAAAACATCAAGCCTTTTCTCCATCGAACTGAATCTCGAAGGCCGTAACGTTCTCGTTGTGGGCGGTGGCCGCATTGCACTGCGCAAGGTCAAGACGCTCCTCCCGACGGGAGCCCACATCACCGTTGTTGCCCCGCAGCTCGATCCTGAATTTACCACAATCCCGTCTATCGTCTTGAAAAATCGTCCCTACGAACCGCTCGACCTTCGCGGAATATTCATGGTCTTTATCTGCACCGACAAGCCCGCTGTCAATGCACAGGTCAGCAACGATGCCCGTGCCCGCCGCATTCTGGTCAACAACGCCTGTGATTACCTTGATGGCGACTTTATCGTGCCCGCCCGCATGGATTTCGGCGAAAACATCGCCGTGACCGTCTCCACGCAGGGCCGCGCCCCCTCGCTCGCTAAGCAACTCAAGCAGAAAATCCAATCCGAATGGGCCGAAGGCCTCGAACAGGTCGAGCGCGATTTTTTACATTAAATAGTAATCATTCCACATTTCACATTCCACACTAGATATGATTATCCGTCCTCGTCGTTTACGCAAGAATGAAACTATCCGCAACATGGTTGCGGAAACCGCAGTGAACCCCGATTCCCTCGTGTACCCGATGTTCGTGGTCGAGGGGGAGGGCGTCAAGGAAGAGATTCCGTCGATGCCCGGCCAGTTCCGGTTCTCCATCGATGAAATCCTCCAGGAACTCGAATCCTGCGTCATCGCGGGCATCAAGTCCATCCTCCTGTTCGGCATTCCCGATTCCAAGGACGAAATGGCGACTTCGGCTTACGACGACGATGGCATTGTGCAGCGTGCGGTGCGCTCCATCAAGGCGAAGTTCCCCGCGCTCTACGTGATTACGGACGTGTGCCTTTGCGAGTACATGAGCCACGGCCATTGCGGGATTATCAAGGACGGCGACGTGGATAACGACCCGACGCTCGAACTCCTGGCGAAGACTGCGGTTTCGCACGCGCGTGCGGGTGCCGACATGGTTGCCCCGAGCGACATGATGGATGGCCGCGTAGCTGCAATCCGCGAAAAACTCGATGCGAACGGTTTCGCGAACACCCCGATTATGGCTTACAGCGCGAAGTTTGCAAGCGCCTACTACGGCCCGTTCCGCGATGCGGCGGATTCCGCCCCGCATTTCGGCAACCGCAAGAGCTACCAGATGGACGTGCGTAACGGTCGCGAGGCTATGCGCGAGGTGGCCCTTGATATCGAAGAAGGTGCCGACATCGTGATGGTGAAGCCCGGGCTTGCCTTCCTCGACGTGCTACGTGCAACGGCCGAGATGAGCGACGTGCCTGTCGCGGTCTATAACGTGAGCGGCGAGTACTCGATGGTGAAGGCTGCCGCGAAGATGGGCTGGATTGACGAGAATTCCATCATCCGCGAGAACCTGCTTGCAATGAAGCGTGCCGGTGCCGACATCATTATTACCTACCACGCGAAGGAAGCGCTGGAAAAGGGATTGGTATGAACCACTCCTTGAGCGAAAAACTTTTTGCAGAAGCCAAGAACCTGATGCCCGGTGGCGTGAACAGCCCGGTGCGCGCCTACGGTAACGTGGGGGCCACTCCTCCGTTTATCGCCCGTGCGAAGGGCTGCCACATCTACGACGTGGACGGCAACGACTACATTGACTACGTGGGCAGCTGGGGCCCGATGCTCTTGGGCCACGCGCACGATGCGGTGATTGCCGCCGTTGCAGAAACGGCGAAGAACGGCCTCAGTTTCGGGGCTCCGTGCGGGCTCGAATCCGAACTTGCAAAACTCGTGATGAGCCTCGTGCCGAGTGTCGAGATGATACGCATGGTGAACAGCGGGACCGAGGCGACGATGAGTGCCATCCGTGCTGCCCGCGGGTTTACCGGTCGCGACAAGATTGTGAAGTTCGAGGGCTGCTACCACGGCCATAGCGATAGCCTGCTTATCAAGGCGGGCTCGGGCATGCTCACTACGGGCAAGCCGAGCAGCAAGGGCGTTCCGGCGGACCTTGCCAAGTACACGCTCACGCTCCAGTACAACGATGTGGCGGGCGTGAAGGAACTTTTCGATAAGATAGGCGACGAAATCGCTGGTGTCATCGTGGAGCCTGTGGCAGGGAATATGGGCGTGGTGCCCGCGAAGCCAGAATTCTTGCAGACGCTTTCCGCAGAAACTAAGAAGCACGGTGCGCTCCTGATTGTGGACGAGGTCATGACGGGTTTCCGCGTGGGTATCCACTGCGCGCAGGGCCTTTATGGCATCAAGCCCGACCTCACGACTTTCGGGAAGATTATCGGCGGCGGTATGCCCGTAGGTGCATACGGCGGCCGACTCGACGTGATGCAGCAGATTGCACCGCTCGGCGGTATATACCAGGCGGGTACGCTTTCGGGTAACCCGGTCGCGATGGCGGCGGGGCTTTCCACTATGCGTGAACTGCATACTCATCCGGAGTACTACGTTCACGCCGAAGCGATGACCAAGCGCCTGATTACGGGCCTCCAAGATGCGGCAAAGTCTGCGGGTATCCCGCTGGCAGCAAACCAGGTGGGTTCCATGGGGTGCATCTTCTTTACCGAAGGCCCTGTGGAATGCTTCGCCGACGTGCAGAAATCCGACCTGGAACTTTTCCGCAGGTACTTCCTTGGGATGCTAGACGAGGGCATCTACCTTGCCCCGAGCCAGTTCGAGGCAATCTTCGTGAGCGCCGCGCATACGGAAAGCGACATCGACCGTACCGTCGATGCCGCCAGGAATGTCTTCAAGACTCTTTAGGATTCTGCGCCGCTAGAGCCTTGCGTCGACTTGTCATCCCCGGCTTGACCGGGGATCTTTTGTTCGGTGGTCTGTTCCGCCTTTTGCGCTTCGGCATCCTTGTCGCGGATGGTGGCGCGGCGAATCTTTCCGCTAATCGTCTTGGGCAGTTCCGTCACGAAGTCGATGATGCGCGGGCTCTTGTAGGATGCCGCGACGTTCTTTGCGAAAAGTTGCATTTCCTTCGCGAGTTCCTTCGAGGCTTCGTAGCCCTTCTTCAAGACGACGGTCGCCTTCACGGCCTGGCCGCGGTCCTTGTCCTCGACGCCCGTCACCGCCACTTCAAGGACGGCGGGGTGCTTGTGGAGCACTTCTTCCACCTCGAAGGGGCTGATGCGGTAACCCGAACTCTTGATGAGGTCGTCGGTGCGGCCCACGAACCACAGGTATCCATCCTTGTCGCGGGTGGCGGTGTCGCCCGTATGGTAGACTCCGCCCTCGAACACCTTCTCGGTGCGTTCCGGGTCGCGGTAGTAGCCGCCGAACATGCCGAAGGGTTTCCCCTGGTCAATCTTGATGATGAGTTCGCCCACCTCGTCGGTGGCGCAGGGCTTGCCTTCGGCGTCCACGATTTCCATGCGGTAGCCCGGCGAGGGCTTTCCGATGGAACCCGGACGCGGTTCGTTGAACCCGAAGTTGCCTGTCGTGAGTGTGAGTTCCGTCTGGCCGTAGCCTTCCTGCAAGCGGATTCCTGTCTGCTCGTAGAACTTGTTGTAGATGTCGGTGTTGAGCGATTCGCCTGCGGTGGTGCAGTACTGGAGGCTAGAAAGGTCGTAACGGCTCAGTCCGTGGTGCAATATGTAGCGGTAGACGGTGGGCGGCGCGCAGAACGTGGTCACCTTGTATTCCGCCATCTTTTCGAGCAGCTTGCCCGGGATGAACACCTTCATGTCGTAGGTGAACACTGCGCTACCCGCAATCCACTGCCCGTAAATCTTGCCCCAGAGGGCCTTGGCCCAGCCGGTCTCCGCGACGGTGAGGTGCCTGCCCCCGTCCACTACGTGCTGCCAGTACTTTGCCGTCACGATGTGGCCGAGCGGGTAGGTGAACGTGTGCGCCACCATCTTCGGGTTCGAACTCGTACCGCTCGTGAAGTACACGATCATGATGTCGTCGTTGTGGGTCGCCTCTTCGCCTTGCGGGCGCGGGAACTTCGCGGGGTAGATTTCGTAGTCGTCGTAGAAGCTCACCCAGTTCTGGCGGGCGGTCTGGCCTACGGTCACGAGCTTTTCGACGGACGGGCATTTTGTTTTTGCCTTGTCCACTTCCTTTTGCAGCGAGGGTTCGTCGTAACTCACGACCATCTTGATTTCGGCCGCGTTGAAACGGTATTCCAGGTCTTCTTCGGCGAGCATGTTCGTCGCGGGTATTGCAATCGCGCCAATGCGGTGGAGCGCCAGGAGGAAGAACCAGAACTCGTAGCGGCGGCGCAGGATGAGCATCACGCGGTCGCCCTTCTTGATTCCCTGTTCGCAGAGGAAGTTCGCCGTGCGCATGGAGGCAAGCGAGAGGTCCTTGAACGTAAAGATGTGGTCTTCGTCGTTGTCGTCGCACCACACGAGGGCTTCGCGCTTGGGTTCGGTCTTCGCGTATTCGTCAACCACGTCGTAGGCGAAGTTGAAGTTTTCTGGGATAGTTATCTTGAAATTCTTGTAGAGGTCCTCGTACGAATCGAATTCGATACGGGAAAGAAACTTGCTTAACATCATGTTCGAATCCTGTCGTATTGGTTTTAGAGATCCCTGTACATGATTTTTTCTCGCATGGTGGAAACGTAGCGCACCATGTTCAGAATACGTTTTTCGCCGATGGTCCTGAAATCCTTGTCGTGGAACACCAGGCGGTGCGTGCCACCCGGCAGGAGCATGCGGAGGCAGGCGTAGGTCTGCACGATTCCGAGCATTGCGGGCGGGTAGATGGAGAAACTGAGCGGCCTTGACTTGGTCTTCTTGATTCCGTTTTCCGTCTTCTGGTAGATGCCGTGATAATCCTCGTAGTAGTCGAAGATGTCGAGGGCGAGGTTCTTGAGGTATTTGTTGCCGAACCAGATGGGCGGAATGAACCCGGAGGGCTTTTCGGTGCCGTGGGCGTTCCAGAGGGCGAGGCTACGCTTGAGGAGCGTCTGCGTGAGTCGCTCGTTCAGGCCGGCGAATTCTGCCTCGTTGTTCGAAATCCAGAGGGCGAACTTTCCCTGCAGGCTACGCTTGATAAAGAGGTCTGCGCGGTGGCGTGCCCCGTGGAGCATAATCTCGTAGCCTTCCTTCACGAACTTCTCGAGTTCTTCGCGGAATTCGTCCGCCTCGGATTCGGGCACGGCCCCGATGGAGGGCACGACTGCGATGCTGATAGGCGCACCCGCGGCGTCCGCGAGTTTACGGATTTGCGTGCGGGCCCTCTTGAAGTTGGTCGCGCTGAAGCTGTGGTAGCACAAAATGAACTTTTTCTTCTTGTGCTGGTTCGCTTCGGCTGCCTGGATGTCGAGGATGTCCTTGTTTTGTTCCATGGGGTTACCTACTTGTCCTTGTTGGAGGTGAAGGATTCTTCCTCGAGTTTCTGAGAAATGAAAAGGTGATAAAAGAAGAACAGGATTGCCGTCAGTGCGGAAATCTTGAGCCACGATTTAAACAGCCAGTCGGACATGGTCCACTCCTTGGTTCGGTGCGGTACAACGCCCGCACTCTAACCGAAAAATACATAATTTGGCCTGGAAAAGCGCGATTTTTGCGTTATTCCTTGAATTTCTTGATGACAACCACACCGTTGTGGCCTCCGAACCCGAGCGATGCGGAAACGGCGACGTCGATGTTGCCTTCGATGCCCTTGTGCGGCACGTAGTCGAGGTCGCATTCCGGGTCGGGGTTGTCGAGGTTGATGGTCGCGGGGTAGAACGAGTTCTGCACGGCGAGTGTCGAGATGATTGCCTCGATGACGCCCGCGGCGCCCACGCAGTGGCCGGTCATGCTCTTGGTGCTCGACACCTTGATCTTGTAGGCGTGCTCACCCAGTGCGATTTTCAGCATCTGCGTCTCGGTGAGGTCGTTCAGGTGCGTCGAGGTGCCGTGCGCGTTGTAGTAGTCCACGTCGGTAGGCGCGATTCCGGCATCCTTCAGGGCGCGGGTCATGGCTTTCGCGCAGGTTTCTCCACCCGGGCGCGGGCTCGTGATGTGGTATGCGTCCGCAGAGGCGCCATAGCCTGCGAGTTCCGCATAGATCTTTGCCCCGCGGGCCTTCGCGTGCTCGAGTTCTTCCAGAACCATTACGGCACCGCCTTCGCCCATGACAAAGCCGCTCCGGTCTTTGTCGAATGGGCGCGACGCCTTCGTGGGGTCGTCGTTGAACTTGTCGGTGAGGGCGTGCATGCCCGCAAAGCTCTTGATGGAGTATTCCGTAATCCCGCTCTCGGAACCGCCGGCAAGGCACACGTCGAGCCTGCCACTGCGGATGGCGTCCAGGGCGACCCCGATGGCGTCCGTGCCGGAGGCACAGGCGGTGCAGACCGTGTGGGCGAGTCCCGTAATCCCGAGTGCAATCGAGACGTTCGCGCACGCCTCGTTCGGGATGAGTTCCGGCATGGCAAGCGGCGAAACCCTGCGCTTGCCGCCTTCGATATACTTGTTGTACGTTTCGTCGAGCACATCCATTCCCGAAAGGCCGTTCCCGGCGACGATGCCCGTGGTATCGGCGGCGAGCTCTTCGCGGGTAAGCCCCGCATCCTGGACGGCCTCGTTCGCTGCCCCCATCAGGAACTGCGTGAAGCGTGCCATGCGGCGGGCTTCCTTCGGGTCTATCCCGTGTTCCTCGGGCTTGAAGTCCTTGATTTCTGCGGCAATCTTCACCGGGCAGTTGCTGGCGTCGAACAGCGTGATGGGGCCAATCCCGCACTTGCCCTCGCGGATGGAGTTCCACATGTCGGGGACGGACTTGCCTACGGGGGTCACGGCGCCGAGGCCGGTAATGACGATTCTTCTATTCATGAAAACCTTTGATTATTGTTTTTTAACGCGTAAAAAATAGTTTTTTTGCCGTTTTTTGAAAATTTTTTAGAGTGTTTTCGTCTTGTACAACAAAAAAAACAAATTTTTTAACGTTTGTTAAGTTTTTTTATTATATTCTACACACACGAAAATAAAAAAAGGACGTGATTATGAAAAAACTTCTCCTCCTCGGCGCAGCTTTCGCTGCAGCTTCTCTTTTCACAGCCTGTGAATCCTCTGATACCTCCGATGTCACTTCTTGTGAAATCAAGGTTCTGGGTGTCAGCTATGCATGTACGGAATCTTCCGACGCTGCTGTCGCAGATGTGTGCAGAGACGTCAAGGAAGAATCCATGGGCTTGGGCGAAGGCACTATCGGTTCTGGCTGCCCGGGTGGCGCTGTGAAGACCTGCACTGGCACGAGCGACGGCATTACTGGAACGTTCTTCTTCTACACCTCTGCCGCTAATGAAGCTACTTGTGAAGAACTTCTCTCGGATGAAGAAGATTACGATGACGAAGACGATTACGGCTTCACACCGGACGATGACGAGTACTACATGAAGGCGCTCAAGAAGGCTGCCAAGAAGTAAGGCTTGTTGAACGAAATTGAGGCCCGGCTTTGTCCGGGTCTTTTTTTATATTTGGGCAAAGAGTCTTTAACAAAGGATTGGATATGAAGAAGGTTTTGGTTGGACTGCTGGTTGCCGCTGCCGCTGTTTTCACTGCCTGTGGCGATGACGATTCCTCGAGCGCTCCCGAGAGCACGTATTCTTGCAACGTCGACCTCGATCTTGGCGTTCTCGGTAACATTCACATTTGTGCGGAATCCTTTGACCAGGCCAAGATTGAGAGTGCCTGCGGTAAGGCGAACGAGATGGCCAAGGCTCTTGAATCTATCGAGAATGCGGGCACGCTGGGTTCCGTTTGCCCTGGTGGCGCAAAGAAGGTGTGTGAAGGTAAGCTTAGCGGTGTGCCATACACGGCCTATTTCTACGAGGAAGATTCCGCAGAAGAATCTTGCGACGACCTGCTCGCCGGTGTTGACGGTTTCGGTTTCTAGTTCTTGCTGTTTGCTCAACGACCATTTTATTTTAGGTAAATATGATAGTATCTTGGATGACCACCAACAAGTGTAACCTGACCTGCAAGCACTGCTACCAGGACGCGGGCGAGAACAAGGCTGCAGAACTCACGACGCCGGAGGCCCTCAAGCTGATTGACGAAATCGCGAAGGCGGGGTTCAAGATCATGATTTTCAGTGGTGGCGAGCCGATGACCCGCCCGGACATCGTGGAACTGGTCACGCACGCCTCGAGCAAGGGACTTCGCCCGGTGTTCGGTACCAACGGTACGCTCATCACGCACGACCTGGCCTTTGAACTCAAGAAGGCGGGCGCCATGGCGATGGGCATCAGCATCGACAGTATCGACCCTAAGCGCCACAACGACTTCCGCGGGCTCCCGAACGCCTTCGAACTCACGATGATGGGCATCGAGAACTGCAAGGCGGCGGGCCTCCCGTTCCAAATCCACACGACCATCATGGACTGGAACCAGAACGAAATTTTTGACATCATGGACTGGGTCAAGGAAATCGGTGCAGTGAACCACCAGATTTTCTTCTTGATTCCCGTGGGTCGCGGCAAGGAAATTGAAGGTCACGCGCTTCGCGTTGCCGAATACGAGGGACTCCTCCGCAAGATTATGGAAAAGAGCCGCACGCTCGGAATCCCTGTCAAACCCACATGCGCCCCGCAGTTCCTCCGCATTGCAGACCAGTTGGACATCAAGACGCGCTACAGCCGTGGCTGCCTTGCGGGCATAGACTACTGCATCGTGAGCCCCATTGGCAAGGTGCGCCCCTGCGCCTACATGATGGAAGAAGCGGGTGATGTTCACAATACGCCGTTCGACGAAATCTGGGCCAATGCGGACGTGTTCAAGAAGCTCCGCACCAAGGCTTATTCCGGTGCCTGTGGCAAGTGCAAGTTCAACGACCGCTGCGGCGGTTGCCGTGCCCGTGCCGCCTATTACCACGACGGTGACTACATGCAAGAAGACTCCTACTGCGCGTATGGGAGAGGACTTTAATAGTTCAGAGTTCGGAATTCAGAATTCAGAGATGAAATATGAAATGTGAAGATTTAATAGAAAAAAACAACTCCGAACTCCGACCTCCGAATTCCGAATTAGACGAAAAATTCATGCGCATGGCGCTCCGCGAGGCGGAGAAGGCTTTCGATGAGAAGGAAATTCCCATCGGTTGCGTTATCGTTAAGGACGGCGTGGTGATAGGGAAGGGCCACAACCAGATAGAGATGCTGAGGGACGCTACCGCCCATGCCGAAATTTTATCCATCGGAACCGCCGCGGGCAAGCTCGAAAACTGGCGCCTGGACGGTTGTACTTTGTATGTAACGCTCGAACCCTGCCCGATGTGTGCGGGGGCCATCCTCAACAGCCGCGTTTCCCGTGTGGTGTACGGGTCCCCGGATACCCGCTTTGGCGGTTGCGGCACGACCATAGATGTAATCTCGAACAACGCCCTCAAGCGCGAGGTCGAAGTTGTGGGCGGAGTGCTCGCTGACGAGTGCCTGGGCCTGTTGAAGGCCTTCTTCCAGCGGATGCGACTTGAAAAGGGCGATTCTGGCAACAAGGGCCCCCAGAACTAAGTTCTGTGGGCAGCCAACTGCCAACTATTTACTACATTCAAGGTATGAATTTTATCAAATTTTGCGCTTCTTCTGCGGCGCTCCTTTTCTTGTGTTCTTGCGATAGCAATGAAGTTTCCCTGGCGTTCAATACCGAGAACGCTCCCGTCCAAAAGTATTTCCTGGAATCCTCGCTCGATGCCATGCTCCCGAGCGATTCCGGCGTAACCGTCCCCGAGGCGATGGAAACGCACCTGAAGGTGCAGGCCACGCTTTCCGAACTGGTTGCCTATGACAATGGTTCGGGCCGTTTCGAGATGAAAATTGATTCTGTCGAGTACAAGAGCGACAAGCGTACCGTGGAAGACTACCTCTACATCCAGAAGTACCTGCTCACCCAGCATTTCCAGTACAAGATGGCTCCCGACGGTTCCGTGAGTGAACCTGCTGTCGAAGACGTGGCTCTCCAACCGGGTACCGAGGAACTCAACCTGCTCAAGCTGTTCATGAAGGTGCAGCCGATTCTTCCGGGCACCCCCACGAAGGTCGGTACCACATGGGAACGCGAGGTGCAGATTCCCGAAAGCGGCAAGACGACCTCGGTCTACAAGTCGTTTACGCTCGAGGAAGTGTTCATGCACGATGGCGCCCAGATGGCAAAGATTGGTATGAACGTCAAGTACCGCGAGGTTGCAGATTCCAGCGCGAACGTGCAGATGGAAAGCAAGGGATTCATTGTCGGTACGGGTTCTATCCTGTTCGATATGACGCATGGCGTTATCTCTACGGTGAATCTCGGCCTTCAGGGCCACGTGAACGTGACGGACCTCGTCGCGGGTAGCGTCATTCCCGACATGCACATCCTCCAGAAAATCAAGCTGAGGGGCGAGTTCTAATGTTCAGGTGCGGTTTAAGGCAAGTCATTTGTGGTACGCTTCTGCTGGCAGTCGCGGTTATTGCGAGCGACATGCCGTTCCCGCACCCGGAGAACGGCGCGGTCCGCTTGACGGAGAAGGACAGCCCTTACGTGCTTGAACAGGGAATCGTGATTTCTGCTGCCGACACGCTGTTTATTGAGCCGGGGGTTACCGTGCTCATGGGTGAATACGCGAAGATTACGGTCCGCGGTCCGGTGCATATCCTCGGCAGCGAGTCCAAGCCGGTCGTGTTCCGCAGTGCCGATTCTAGCGAGAGCTGGAACGGGCTCCATTTTGTTTCGACGAACCGCCCCTTCGAGGTCAAGAACTTCGTGGTAGAAAACGCATTCCGCAATACGGTGTTCCGTTCCCGCGGCATTTTCGAGAACGTGAAGTTCGTGAACAACTACTACGGCCTCTGGGTCGACGACGTTCCCGAGGTGTTTCTCGCGCGTTGCGATTTCGTGCGCAACAGGTTCGCGCTTTCTGTCCGTGCGGGCAAGGTGATTTCTGCTGACACGAAGATTTCGGGCAACGTCTATGGTCTCTACCTGGAAGCGGGCGGGGACTTCAATGGCGACAAGTCCATGATCAAGGACAATCTCGAATCGGATGTCCGCAAGGAATCCGATGAACTTGCGGGTAGCGGCAAGCGCGTAAGCCGGAGCGTCTGGCACCGCATAGAGACTGGTTTCTAAGGGGTAGATGTGGAAGAATCGTTCCGTCGTTCCATACGCAAGATGACCGGTGCAAGCATTCGCCTGAATGCCTGCCCGAACCGTTCGTCTATGGTGGCGGAACTTTCGCAGTCCATGATGGTTACCTGGTCCATCGCCTTGTTCGAACACCTCGACGCGATGCTCAACAACCTGGACCCTTCTGTAGGCAATTCCGAGCAGATATCGTTTAGCGAGACGGCGTGGAAACTTGCGGATACGAGCTTCCCGCAGATTGCCGAAGCGGCGAACAAGCTTTATGACGAGTTCCGTGCCAAGTGGATGCAGCGCTTTTCGACCGACGAGGTCTTGCGCCTGCTGCTTGAAGGCGGCGACTTTATCCATCACGACGAGGAGAAGGGCTGGGCCCTTACGGTCAAGAACAACAAGCAGGATATAAACGCTTTCTATTCTGCGACCATACACCTGCTGGTGAGCGATGCCGAACCGCTGTTCGTGCGCATGCACGGCCGCGTGATGCAGCTGCAAGAAAAGTTGTGCAAGTACTGGCATTCCGAGAGTGCCGTGGATGCGGTATCCAAGTTGCTCCCGTGTCTGGAATCCTCGCTCCGCGACAAGGAGAACGCGATGATTACGTCGTTGCGTTCTTCGCTCAATGTGCTTGCCAAAAAGCGCTTTGCGCTTGCCTTCACGGGCAAGGGGCCGCAGCGCTATTACCGCAGCGCCGCCTCTTGTGCGCGTAATGTGGGCAGGTTCTGGAACCCGCACTACGCCTACGAGAACGGCTTCCTCGCTTTTACCGATGAATTTTGTGACTACGCGCGTGACTTGACACTCTATATTATAGATTGGTATCACGACAAGTGGTCTGTTTTCCTCCGCGGGTTCTCCCGTGGTCAGTTGAACTTGTTTGAAACAACGGCCTCGGCCGAGGCTAAAAATTAAGGATAAACATGAAGAACGCATATAACTCGATTCTGGTTCTTACCGTCGTCGGACTGCTTGTACTGGTTGCGGGCGCCCTCTACTTCGGAGCCCCGCTCTTCGGCTGGATTATAATGGCGGCAATATTTGCAGTGTTCATTATCGACCAGTTCAAGTTGCTTTCTGCTCTCAAGAGTATCCGTTGCGAAGAAGCCGAGATAGAATCCTGCGAAAGGTCGGGCATGTATGCTGTTGCCGGCGAAGGCATTGTGGCGCGCCGCCTCAAGCTTGCCCGCGACCTGATGGGCAAGGGCGTGCGTCTTGATTCCGCGATTGCGTTCGAGGTGCTTTCGAACAATGCGACCGTTTCGACTCCGCGCAGCTCGGGCGGTACGGTGATTCTCCTCGGCCTTATGGGTACGTTCTTCGGCCTCATGTATTCTGTCGCTACTGCGGGTGTTGCTATCGACAATTCCTCCACGCAGGGCACGCTCGATACCATCCAGGTGCTGTTCGGCAACATGAAGGGCATTTTCGGTACTAGCCTTTGCGGCCTGTTTGCTGCCCTCGTGCTCGGCGCTTCCCGCGGGCTGTTCCTGAATTCGCGCGATGCATTTATCGCTCGCCTCGATACGCTTACGCTTGGCCTGCAGGGCGAATCTGCGGGTGAGAACGAGAAGAGCAAGGATGAACTTGGTCGCCTGTTCGATTCTGTCGAGAAGAACCTGTCCGCTGTGGCCGCTTCTGTACAACAGGGGCTGAATGGTATTGTTTCCAAGGTGGGCGAGGAACTTTCTTCGACAACCGCCAAGCTGAATTCTGACCTTGGCTCGATGGTTGCAAAACTGGAAGGCACGCTTGGCAACCTGGGCGGTACTGTGGGTGCGGATGTCGCTAATGTGCTCAATCCGCTGAACGACTACATGAAGAACCTCCAGACTTCCGTGGAATCCTTGCCTTCCAAGCTGGACGAAAAACTGAATGCGATTTCTTCTGGCCTGAACTCCAGCCTGGATACAATCTCTGCAAGCGTGAAGGATGGCCTTTCGGGCGTTGCCGCATCTACCGAGAAGTCGATGGATGGCGCGGTAAAGAACATCGCCGAATCTGTTGCCGCTCAGGTCAAGCAGTCCGACGACCAGTGGAAAACCTTTATGGACAAACTCGCGTCCGAGACGAGCGCGAATGTGGATGCTCAGAAGGAAGGCCTCGAAACGCTCAAGAACGTGGCTCTCCAGGTGGCAGAGAAGGCGCAGGCGGGTTCTGCCGAACTTTCGCAGTCCGTTGCCGAAAAGCTCAGCGCGCTTTCGACCGATATCCTCGCCGCGTTCCAGAAACTTTCCGATACGTCCGCCGTGCTGCTTGAAGCCCAGAAGGCGCTTACCGAGAGCATTGACAACCGCGTGGTGAAGGAGAAGGAAGCGACCGACGCGCTTGGCGGAAACATCGTGGAAACGGCAGAACTCATGCGCGTGAACCAGAGCGAACTCAGCGCGAACCTCGAAATGCTCCGTGCGGGCCTCGAGACGATTCTCGAAAAGCTCAGCGGCGATACTGCCGAACACGAAGACGAAGAGAACTTTGTGGAACACCTCAACCAGTCTCTGGAAGCGTTCCACGAGCGTGCAAGCGAAGTGCTTATGGAAAACGCGGTCAAGACTCAGGAAATCCTCCTGGAGGTCCTCGAGCAGACGCAACGCGCCGCAAGGCAGGCAACCCCGAAGGCAGAGGGCTAAGGTATGCGCTTACGTCGCGAAGAAGGCAGCAATCCCTGGATGGCCTATACCGACTTGGGCATCGCGCTCGTGTCGCTGTTCATCCTTGCGTTTGTTGCCATGGCTACCCTCAAGGAGCAGAAGGCGGAAGACCTTACCCGCACCGAGGAAGAGGTATTGAGCTGCCAGGAAGAAATGCGCAAGATTGCCGCCGAACGCAATGCGCTTTTGGCGAAGAGCCTGCAGACCTCTATCGAGGCGGGCCTTATCGCGCTCGAAGACGGCAAGATTCAGATTCAGGCATCGTTCCTTTTCCCGACAAACGGCGCCAAGCTCACTACGGAAGGCGAGGGTGTTATCAAGGGAATCAGCAAGGGCCTGCTCGACGCGCTCGATACGGGTGACGTGATTATGGTGAGCGGCTTTACCGACGATATCCCGTTCAGCGGGTCTACCACCTACACGAACTGGAACCTTTCTACCGAACGTGCCGTGAACGTGGTGAAGATGCTTATCAAGGAAGGGTTCCCTTCCGACCGTATATTTGCAGCGGGTTTCGGCGAATTCCAGCCCAAGTACCCGAACGATACCGAAGAACACCGCCGCCTCAACCGTCGCGTAGAAATTGGCGTTACTCCGCTTAGACTGGAGAAGCATTGATGCAGGAACGCGTTGATTCCATAAGGCGATCGATTGATTCTATCCGCAAGACGGGGACGATGCCGCATTGGCGCATGGCCTATGCCGAAAATCTCCTGACGCGCGCGGGTGAATACATTGCCGTGGATCGCGAACCCGAGGCACGCATGGTTTTGGATAAACTAGCGCGCTGGGTGGAAACGCATACCCCGAAGGTGGCAGAAAGTTCCGCGATGGAAAAGAACCCCATGATGTTCTGGAATGCAGACATGCTCCGGGGTATAATCACGCAGGTTCGCAAAACGCTTACCGACAAGAAGATGCTCGTGCCTTCCATGGAACGGGATGCCATCTCGCGTCGTTTGGACCTGGTGGAAAAGTGGATTGCGGAAAACAACATTCTTGACGCTCACCAGGAACTGCTTGCGCTCCGCGGCGCTCTGATTGCTCGCCTGCGCCGCTCGTACAGGGCGCGCCTTGCCTCAAGCGATTACCGTTCCGGTACCTTCGTGCAGCCCGCGGGCACGCTTGTGGGCCCGTACAATGCCCGCCATACGCTCGAAGAAACGTTCCAGGTGGTGGGTGAACGCGACCCGATTTGGGTAGAAGACTTTCTGGATATTTACAACGACCTGTTCCGCATTGTGGAAAGGCTCGTGCCGCAAGACAAAAAGTAGGGACCTGCGCGGGTGAACTGCGCCAAAGGTGGGAGGCTTTATGGAAACGAGATTCTTGATGCGCTTTATCGGGAGCCGCACCGAACTTGCCCAGATATGGGACGAGATTATGGAGCAGTTTCCGGAGGCTGACCTGCCCAGCGAAGATACGGGAGACTGGTACACCGTCAACGACGTGATGGTCGACGAGTACGAGTGCCGTTTCGAGGAGTTGCCCGAAGAGGAGCTCATCGCGATGGATGGAAGCCTGCTTGTGGAAGAATTCCCGGAAGATTTCCTTACCGACCTGATGGAACGCTACGAGCGCGTGTACGGCGTGTTCAAGTGGGCTTCGATGGATGTCGGGGTGGGCTGCGGCGAAAGCGAAGGTTGGGGTGAGTTTACCGCAGACTTTGTAGACGACTACTCCGACGAGGCGAACGAAATCTCCGAAGCCGTCCTCGGGTTTTAATTTTTTGCGCCGATAGGCGCCCACGCAAATAATCCGCTCGTACCATAGTCTTGAAACTTGAATGAAGCGGATTATTAAGTGTCAGGAGGGTCTTAGGGAGGGCTTGGAGCCCTCCCTTGTCGTGTTCGCACGCTCACACATAGCAAAAACCGCCTGGACTTGCATCCAGACGGTTTAATTTTTGCATTTTCTAGTAACTAATAACTAGTGACTAGTAACTGCGGCGGAGCCGCTTACGTCTTGTCTTCGCCACGGAGCATGATGACCTTGCCCGTGCGGATGTACTCGACGATTTCGAACTTCTGCAAGAGGCTCTTGAGCGTGTCGACCTTCTGGCTGTTGCCCGTAATCTGGATGATCATCGAGGTGGCAGTCATGTCCACGGTATTCGCGTGGAAGTGGTCGCACAGCTGCAGGATTTCCGTACGCTGGTCGGGAGTGCAACGCACCTTGATGAGCGCGAGTTCTTTCTCGACGGCGTCCGTGCCGGTATGGTCCTTCGCCTGCACCACGTCCACGAGTTTCTCGAGCTGCTTGATGATCTGCATCAAGATTTCGGGATTGCCGTGTGCGATGATGTTCATGCGGCTGAAGTTTGGGTCGAGCGTGGGGGAGACAACGAGGGAGTCGATGTTGTAGCCACGGCGGGAGAACACGAGGGCGATACGCACGAGCACGCCCGGGCGGTTCGCAACCAACAAACTAATAGAATGTGCAATGTCTTTCATTTTTAAAACCTCCTGTTACGTCGATCCCGTGGGCTTTTCGATTTTTGCCTTGGGTGCTTCCGTAAGCATGGCGGTAAGCGGTGCGCCAGCCGGAATCATCGGGAACACGTTGTCTTCCTTTTCGCATTCGCAGTGAATGAGAATCGGGCCGTCGTTGTAGCTGAGCGCCTTCTGGATAACGCGTTCGGCATCGGCGGGGCGCTTGATGCGGAGCCCAGGAATGCCGTAGGCTTCGGCGAGCTTCACGAAGTCGGGGTTGCCCATCATGTCCACGCTGGAGTAGCGGTGGTCGTAGAAGAGTTCCTGCCACTGGCGCACCATGCCCAGGTACTTGTTGTCCATCACGAAAATCTTGATGGGCAGCTTGTGGATGGCTGCAGTTGCGAGTTCCGCTTCCGTCATCTGGAAACCGCCATCGCCGCTGAAGCTGAGCACCGGCCAGCCGGTCTCGTTACCGAATGCGGCACCGATAGCGGCTGGGAAGCCGAAGCCCATCGTGCCTGCGCCACCGCTGGAGTGCAACTGGCGCGGATAGTTTATATGGAAGAACTGTGCAACCCACATCTGGTGCTGGCCCACGTCGGTCGTGACGATGGCCTTGCCGCCGGTAAGTTCGCTTGCAGTCGCAATCACGTGCTGCATGCGGAGACCACCCTGCTTCGCGTAGGTGAGCGGGAAGCGCTTCTTCCAGGTCTGGCAGGTCTTGATCCATTCGGCGGTATCGAGCCTGTTCACCATCGGGAGCAATTGCTCGAGCACGAGCTTCGCGTCGCCGCACATGAACACGTCGGGCTGCAGAACCTTGCCTTCTTCGGCAGGGTCGATATCGATATGCATCTTTACCGCGTTCTTGCAGAATTCATCGAGCTTGCCGGTAATGCGGTCATCCCAGCGGCTACCGATGGAGAGAATCAGGTCGCAGTCGAGCACGGCCTTGTTCGCGTACACGGTGCCGTGCATGCCGAGCATGCCGAGCGAAAGCTCGTGATCAACGGGGAACACGCCGAGACCGAGCATGGTGCAGCACACCGGAGCGCCAATCTTTTCGGCGAGTTCGCGCACCTGGCGGCTGGCCCCGCTGATCATGGCGCCGTGGCCCACGAGAAGCAACGGCTTCTTGGACTTGCGGAGGAATTCCGCCGCCTTCTCGACGCTTTCTGCGGAGGCGTAGGTGGGAATCTTGTAACCCGGAAGGTCCATCTGGTCGGTGAACGGGGCGGTGCATGCACCTGCGGTCACGTCCTTCGGGAGGTCGATGAGCACCGGGCCCGGGCGGCCAGTGCGGGCGATGTGGAAAGCTTCCTTCATCACGCGCGGGAGGTCGTTGGAATCCTTCACCAGGTAGGAATGCTTGACGGCCGCGAACGTCATGCCGCTCGTGTCGCATTCCTGGAAGGCGTCCTTGCCGAGGTTCGGGGTCGTTGTCTGTGCGGCGAGCACCACGATGGGGCTCGAATCCATGAGTGCCGTGTAGATGCCGGTGAACGTGTTGGTGGCACCCGGACCGGAAGTCACGAGGGCGACGCCGACCTTGCCGGTCTGGCGTGCGTATCCGTCGGCCATGTGGGTCGCGCCCTGCTCGTGGCGGGAAAGCACTACTTTAATATTGGAATCAAGGATCGCGTCGAACATCGGGATGGCGGATCCACCGGGGTAGCCGAAAATCGTGTCGATGCCTTCGCGTTTGAGGCATTCGATAATCACTTCGGCACCATTCAAGACCTTGTTTGCCATAGATTTTCCTGGTTGAATTTGAAAGTCTGTTAAAAAGATTGATGAAAATATAGGTGTTTTTGTGCTTTACGGCAAGATGAATTTGCTGAAAATCTTAAAAAACTTTAAAAATTTCTGAAAACTTTTGACTTTTGTTTAGGCGTGCTTTGAAAAATGTTGAAAAATTTGCGTAATTTTTGCTGTGTTTTGAAAAATTATGTCTAAAAATTTGTGATTTTTCTAATAAAATTGTCTAAATGGGGTCGAATATACTTTGAAAACTTGAATATTTGCCCTGAACTGATGCCCGTGTCCCTCAAAATACGTCCCTTTCCCTCAATTTTACGCCATCTTTATAAAAAATATGCCCTTTTGGCCGATTTCCCGGTTTTCGGCGTTTATAGAAGTAGAGACTTCAACATAGACTTTCAAAATGGAGACTCTAGATAGACTACCTCAAAGGACTTCTCATGGAAAACGGACTAATCGAAACCGAAATTCTCCCGCGCGAAAAGCTCCAGCAATGCGGGGCGACGGCACTCTCGAACGAGGAACTTATCGCGCTCATTCTTGGCAGCGGCACGCGCGAAAGCAGCGTGTTCGAACTTTCGCGGCATGTTTCGGACTACCTTTCTTCGGCAACATCCATCCCGACGGTCGAGAACCTGCGCCATATCCGCGGGCTCGGTACGGTAAAGGCGACCCAGATTCTTGCGTGTCTCGAGCTTTCGAGCCGGTATATCCTCACGTCGCGTGCGGTTTCTGTCATTGCGCCCGAAGACCTGCTCTCGCGCCTTGCGGGTCTCAAGTTCGAGCAGCAGGAGCATTTCGTGGTGGTAACGCTCAATTCGGCGAATTACGTGATAAACGTGCACGATGTCACCTCGGGGCTCGTGAACCAGGCCCCCATTGCCCCGCGGGAGGCTTTCGCGAAGGCCATCGAGGACCGCGCCGTATCTGTCGTGCTTGCTCACAACCATCCCTCGGGTTCCACCGAACCTTCCGAACAGGACTTCGCGATAACCCGCTTGCTGTGTGCGGCGGGGAAGGTGCTCCAGATTCCCGTAATCGACCACATTATCGTGGGCAGGGGCGGCTACACCAGCATGTGCAGGCTCGATCCGGATATGTTCGAGAAGGGCGTGCGGCACGCGAATATCGATTCTTTGGCGGTCTAGAAGTGCTTTTTCGTGAAAAAAAAGCGGAAAATTGCTGTAAAAAATGCGAAACAAACGCCGAAAAGTGCGAAATTCTGTGTTTTTTGTCGCTTTTTGGGAGGGCGTTCAATATAACGTTTGTTAAAAAAATTATATTAATGGTAGTTTAGTTTAGGGATCACCCTGTTTTTTAAGGAGACTCTATGAAGAGAGTAGTAGCAGGATTGGCGCTCGCAATGGCCGTGCAGGCTTTTGCAGACCATCCGCAGACAATTAACAAGACAGGTTTTGTTGGTGTCAACAAGACTCAGTCCGCCCAGTCGCTCGGGCATTCCAAGTTGTCGTTCTACGGCTTGATGGATGCCACGACTGATGTGCAAAATATAGCCCCAGAAGGCGTTCGTGAAAGGTATACGGGTATGTATTTGCCGGCAGACCAGAACAACGGTATGCAGTATGGCCTCGAATATAACACCCTCATGCGTCAGGGCATGGTCGAAGACTATGTCGCCCTGGGCGCGCAGGTCGGTTTCGGTATCGGTATATGGCATTACTTTGACTTGGGTGTCGGCATCCCGGTCTACTACGACAAGTTTACCGTGAACAATACGGGCTGTCCGTACGATCCGTATGTTGGACCCAAGAATGAAGTTGGTCCGGATGGCCAGCCGATGGTTTGCCAGCAGGGCCAGATTTCCGGTACCAATATCGGATACATCGGCAACCTCAAGGCCGACTTGAAGATTAGGCTTCCGCTCCCCGAAGACCAGCCGGTCGACATCGCGTTCTTCGGCGAAGGCAACTTTGGTACGTCTAACCCTGAAAAGGACGGTCTCTGGATTCGTGAGGCCGAATTCATCAACAAGGGTGAACCGACTGATGGTGGCGGATCCGCCCAGGCTTACGGCGTGCGCTCTACCATCGCGAAGGGCGGTGTTGCCTTGACCCTCGACTTCGACAAGATTGACGCGGTCCCGTTCCTCATCCACGTGAACGGCGGTTACGTCTACTCGACGAACAAGAACTACCTTTCGTACCCGTACATGACTGCGGCCGCTGAAATCTACTTCATGGATTTCCTCTCGCTCTTTGCGGAATACTACATGATGTTCCAGCTGGATGAATACCGCGATGCCGTGAAGCTCGACGTGAAGGACCTGACTGGCGCAATCGTGTTCCACCTCCCGATTGGTCTTGACCTCCACCTGGGTGGTTCCTACTCCCTGGGTAGCACCGACATCGAAAAGTACACGACTGTCCGTGCCATGGAAAACAACAACCGCACCCTCGAGTACAAGACGACGATCAATCCCAAGTACAAGGTCTACGGCGGTCTCACGTGGAGCGGATTCCTGCTCCCGCAGGATCGCGACGGCGATGGCGTGACGGATGATGAAGATAACTGCCCCGACGACTTTGGTCATCGCCTCAACAAGGGCTGCCCGCTCGGCAATCCTGACGTTGACGAAGATGGCGTTTGCGATGCTTGGGTTTCCGAGAAGGGCTTCGGATCTGAATTCCAGGATGTGTGCGAAGGCATCGACGCTTGCCCGAACGAACAGGGCGAAGGCGAAGATGGCTGCCCGCTCGACGAACCGGACCCGGATGGCGACCATGTGTGCGACGCCTGGGTGTCTAAGAAGAAACTCCAGAAGAAGTTCAAGGACGTTTGCGAAGGCATCGATAGCTGCCCGACTGAAAAGGGTACTGTTGCCAACAAGGGCTGCCCCGAAGACAATCCGGACCCGGATTCTGACGGTATGTGCTCTCCGTGGGTGACCGACAAGAATAAGCTTGGCGATTACGCGAACGTCTGTAAGGGTTACGATATGTGTCCGGGCGAAGCCGGTCCTAAGGCCAATAAGGGTTGTCCGTGGGATGATCCGGATAGCGACGGCGACGGCCTCTGTGACGAATGGGTGACCCAGAAGAAGATGGGCTTCTACTTCGAGAAGGCTGCCGAAGACGACAAGATTAAGAACGAATGGTTCATCGAGAAGACCTGTAAGGGTATCGACAAGTGCCCGACCGAATTCGGTCCGGCCACCAACGAAGGTTGCCCGCTTGGCGACCCCGATACCGACAAGGACGGCATCTGTGATGAATGGGTGACGCAGAAGAACATGCTCGACCAGTACGACGGCATCTGCACTGGCATTGACAAGTGCCCGACCGAACCTGGTGAAGCATGGGCCAACGGCTGCCCGATGGACAACCCGGATATTGACGGTGACAGCCTCTGTGCCGACTGGGTTGCCGAGAAGAACATGCAGGAACAGTTCAAGGATATCTGCCACGGCATCGACAAGTGCCCGACCGAAAATGGCCCGGCCTGGAACAAGGGTTGCCCGGCCGAAGATCCGGATAGCGATAAGGACAGCGTCTGTGATGCCTGGGTCTCCAAGCAGAAGATGACTGAACAGTTCAAGGATGTTTGTACCGGCATTGACCGTTGCCCGGATGAAAGCGGCCCGGCCTGGAACAAGGGCTGCCCGGCTGAAAATCCGGACTCCGACGGCGACAGCCTGTGCGACGCCTGGGTTGGCAAGCAGAAGATGTTCGACCAGTTCAAGGATGTCTGCCACGGTACTGACCGTTGCCCGGACGAAGCCGGTCCTGAATGGAACAAGGGCTGCCCGATGGACGACGATCCGGATGCCGATAAGGATGGCGTCTGCTCTGAATGGGTGTCCACCAAGAAGCTCCTCAAGCAGTTCGAAGGCGTCTGCACTGGCCTCGACCGTTGCCCGGATGTTGCGGGTGATGACGGCCACGGCTGCCCGAAGAAGGCTGTCGAGAAGCTCACCGGCGTGACCTTCAAGCCGGGTAAGGCAACGCTCGAATCCAACGCCAAGAGCATCCTCAAGGCTGTTGCGAAGAAGCTGAACGAAGATGATAGCTACAAGGAACTGAAGATTGTTATCCAGGGCCACACCGACAACAAGGGTAAGGACAAGACCAACCAGAAGCTCTCTGAAAAGCGTGCTCAGGAAGTCATGAAGACCCTCATCAAGTACGGCGTGAAGAAGAACCGCATCAAGGCCGTGGGTCTCGGTGCAAGCTGCCCGATTGAGGACAACAGCACCGAAGACGGTCGCGAAATGAACCGCCGTATCGAAATGCACTTCGCTACGCCGGAGAACGACGGTACCAAGTGTGAGTCCGAGTTCCAGCAATAGAGTCTGATCAACAACTAAACTAAAATCCCTGGCCGAAAGGCCGGGGATTTTTTGTTGTTGGTCATCCCCGCGCGGGCGGGAATCTCTCATGTAGAGACTGAATTTGTAAAAATAGCAGACTAAATGCCTGGTTGGCTGTCTTTTGGTCTGTATAAAATTAGTTTGTCTGTAATAAATGTGGGCTGTTTGAGGTGCTTCTGCGCAGATTCCGCGTTAAATGTGCTTGTGATGGCCTTGTTTTTCTAAAAAAGTTGGCAAATGCGGTTACTTTATCTGCAAAATGGCAGACCAACTGACCGCTTTTAATTGATTTAGTCTGCTAAAATGCCCAAATGAAGGTATTACGCACACATTTTTCTTTTTTTATATTTACCCGTATGACAAAACTTGACGAAATTTTGCAGGCGCTTGGCGCATCGAACCACGACCTGGTGGAAAAACTCCCCACGAACTTGAACCACAAGATGGTGCAGAAGGCGCGCCTCGGCAAGAAGCCCGTGCCCAAGCACACGCAAGACCTGATTTTGCAGGCGGTGAACATGCTCATGCGCGAGAAGGCGGTTGCCGAGGACAAGGCGGTAAAGCAGTACAAGCGTGTAGAGATTTTTGGCGAGTGAATGTGGAATGACTATTAGGGCGCCAAAGCCTTCGTTGTCATTCCCGGCTTGACCGGGAATCTTCCTTTTTATTAAATTACAGATATGCAGCAATACTTAGACTTACTCAGAGATATTCTTGAAAATGGCGTGGACCGTTCCGACCGTACGGGTACGGGCACGCGCTCCGTGTTTGGCCGCCAGTGCCGTTACGACCTTTCGCAGGGGTTCCCTTGCCTTACCACAAAGAAATTGCACCTGCGCTCGATTATTCATGAGCTGCTGTGGTTCTTGAAGGGCGACACGAACATCAAGTACCTGCACGACAACAAGGTGACCATCTGGGACGAGTGGGCCGACGAGAACGGTGACCTGGGCCCGGTTTACGGCCACCAGTGGCGCAGCTGGCCGACCCCCGATGGCGGGCACATCGACCAGATTCAGAACCTGATCAACAGCCTCAAGAACAATCCCGATTCGCGCCGCCACCTGGTGTGCGCATGGAATGTGGCCGAAGTTGACAAGATGGCCCTGCCGCCTTGCCATTGCCTGTTCCAGTTCTACGTGGGCGGCGTAGGGAAGTCCGGCAAGCGCAAACTCAGTTGCCAGCTTTACCAGCGCAGTGCCGACACGTTCCTCGGGGTGCCCTTCAATATCGCGTCGTACGCGCTCTTGACGCTTATGCTCGCGCAGGTATGCGACTACGAGCCGGGTGAATTTATCCATACTCTCGGCGATACGCACCTGTATTCCAACCACTTCGAGCAGGCCCGCGAGCAGCTGACCCGCACGCCGCGCAAGCTCCCGACCATGAAACTCAATCCCGAAATCAAGGACCTTTTTGAATTCAAGTTCGAGGACTTCGAGCTCGTGGATTATGACCCGTGGCCGACGATTAAAGCACCGATCGCAGTTTAATTTATTGTGTCATCCTGAGCGAAGGCGCGAAGCGCCGAAGTCGAAGGATCTATAGAATGGTTTAATATGCTTATATCCGCTATTGTCGCAATTTCAAGAAACAACGTCATCGGGCGTGACGGGCACCTGCCGTGGCACCTGTCTGCCGACCTCAAGCGTTTCAAGGCCATCACGACGGGGCATTCCATTATCCTCGGCCGCAAGAACTACGATGATATCGGGAGGCCGCTCCCGAACCGCACGAACTACGTGCTCACGCGGAACACGGCGTTCGAGGCTCCGGGTTGCATCGTTTGCAGTAGCCTCGAACTGGCCTTGAACAAGGCTAGCGCCGCCGGCGAGAGTGAGTGCTTTATCATTGGCGGCGCCGCCGTGTACCGCGACGCGATGCCCCTCGTGAAAAAGCTGTACGTGACCCGCGTGCTTGCCGATGTCGATGGCGACGTGTTCTTCCCGGAATGGGGCGAGGGCTGGCACAAGGTGAGCGAAGAGCAGTTCGGCGCAGATGAGAAGAATGATTTCCCGACTGTGTTCGAAGTCTGGGAACGGGAATAAGATGTGTAGTGTGTAATGTGGAATGTGGAGTGTGAAATTCACATTTCACATGTCGCAATCATATATTCGTTTTTTGCTACAAGTTGGAATAATTTTTAAAGAATTTATTTCCCCGCATTTTGTCGGGGACTTTTTTTTAGTATAGATTAATGTTATGCTGGATTTTAACGTGTTTTACCGCTTGGCGGCTGCAATCGGTATCGGGCTGATTATCGGCCTGCAGCGCGAGCATACGTATTCGGACCAGTCGGATAGGCACCCGGCGGGTGTTCGCTCGTTTACGCTCGTGGGCCTCGCGGGGGCGATGACGGCGCTCCTTTCGGGAGAAATGGGCGGTGTGGCTCCGTTCGTGACCGGCTTTGTCATCATCGGGATGTTGCTTGTCGCGTCGCACATATCGTTTGCCATCGCGCACAAGCCGCAGGAGGGCCGCCCTGTGGTGGGGAGTGACGGTGTTACTACGAGTGTCGCTGTGCTGGTCGTGTACTTGCTGGGGGCGCTCTCGATGTATGGACGGCTTCTTGAATCTTGCGTCGTTGTTGTCGTGATGCTCTGGGTGCTTTCGGCGAAGGAACAGCTGCACGCATTCGCGCAGAAACTCTCAAAAGAAGATATCCTTGCGGCGGTGAAGTTTGCGGTCATATCGCTGTTGATTCTGCCGTTCTTGCCGAACCAGGCGTATGGCCCGCCGGGGCTCGAGGTGCTGAACCCGCACACGATATGGCTCTTCGTGGTGTTTATTTCGGGCATCGGCTTTGTGGGCTACGTGCTGATAAAGCTTGTGGGCCCGGGGAAGGGAATCTGGCTGACCGGCCTCCTGGGCGGGCTTGCTAGCAGTACCGCCCTCACGCTGAACCTGGCGGGCCGCAGTCGCGAAAACGAGGGCTATGCGCCCGATTTTACGCTCGGGATTGTGCTCAGCTGGGCGGTAATGTACGTGCGGCTCTACCTGATTTGCGTGTTCCTGAGTGCATCGCTTGCGCGCCCGCTCGCGTTGCCGCTCCTGTTGCCCGCGGTCCCTGCGCTAGGGTACGCCGCGTACCTCAAGTTCAAGGCGTCGCGCGACCACAGGGAGAACGCTGCCGGATTTTCGAACCCGTTCAAACTGTTGCCTGCAATCAAGTTCGGCGTGGTGTTTACCTGCGTGATGTTTGTCGCGAACGCCGCCCGCGTGTATCTGGGTGCGGGGGCGCTCCTGGCGTGCAGTTTCATTGGTGGTGCCGCCGAGATGGATGCGGTTGCGTTTTCCGTGATAGACATGAACCTGAAGGCGGGGCTCCCGGTGCGCGAGCTCGTGCTTGCGCTGATGCTTGCGAGTATCGCGAATACGCTGACCAAGGGCGGCCTGGTGCTTTTCCTCGGGGCGAAATCCATGCGTCGGCCTATCGCGCTGGCGGTCGCGCTCATTAGCGTGGTGACCCTCGGGCTAATTGGTTTGTATATATGACAATGGAGGGGGCCAAACCCTCCGCTCCTTCACTCACCGTAGTAAAAAATCCCCGGCCGAAGCCAGGGACTTTTCAATGCTTGGAGATCCCCGCCTTCGCGGGGATGACATTGGGTGAATTGACGCCTTCGGCGTCCGCCCTACGGCTCAAAAATAAAAGAGAAGTCCTTTGGACTTCTCTTTTGCTTTATTCGCCTTGTAGGCTATTACTTCACCTTCAATGCACCTCTTTCGAGTTTGATCGTAAAGTTCGTAACGTCGCAAACTTCGCTCGGACCCCAGTACTGGATCGGACCCGGGTAGGTGTAGCTTTCAGTCTTGGCCCAGACTTCGCGGTTCTTGGCGAAGAACTTGAACGGAGCACCGTCGAGTTCCACGAGAGCCTTCTGGATCACCGGCTTGTCGGCACCGTGACGACGTTCGATGTTCATCATCATGGTGATAGGAATGCCACCGGCAGTCCACTTTTCGATGCCCTTCGTGAGGTCACGCACAGAGCTCATGTAGCCGTTCATCTTGTTGAAGGCGAGCACAGAAGCGGTGAAGCCCAGGCTGTAGCAGTAGTCGGCGTCGAAGTTCGACGGAGCGGCGCAGCGGCCTTCGTAACCGAAGAAGTGGTTGAGGGCGGAGAACTTGCCCTTGAAGTTCTTGCGGCTCTTGAGTTCCTTCTTGACCATCTCGATGACGAGCTTTTCGGTTTCGATGAGAGAAACCTGCACGTTGCCGTGGCTGTCGCGGTCGAGCATCAGCTGGCCCTGAGTGGTAGAGGGGAGGCTCTTGAGGACTTCGGCAGAAGCCTTGGAAATCCACTTGCAGAGCAGTTCCACCTTGGCGGCGGTGTCGAGGCCTTCGACTTCCTTTTCGTGGTGGGCGAGGGCTTCGGAGAGTTCGGAGATGAGCACGCCAACATCCGGGATGAATTCGAGGAGGCCTTCCGGAATCAGGCAGACGCCGAAGTTCTTGCCGTCAGCAGCACGGGCAGCGACGATGTCTGCAACGTACTTGATGACCTGCTTGAGCTTCATCTTCTTGGCCTTGACTTCTTCAGAAATCAGGCAGATGTTCGGATGGGTCTGGAGAGCGGCTTCGAGAGCGATGTGAGAAGCGCTACGGCCCATGAGCTTGATGAAGTGCCAGTACTTCTGAGCGGAGTTGGCATCGCGCATGATGTTGCCGATGAGTTCGGAGTAGGTCTTCACGGCGGTGTCGAAACCGAAGGAGGTTTCGATGTATTCGTTCTTGAGGTCGCCGTCGATGGTCTTCGGGCAGCCGCAAACCACGCAGGTAGCGCCGTTGGCCTGGAAGTATTCACCGAGAACAGCAGCGTTCGTGTTGGAGTCGTCACCACCGATAATCACGATAGCGTCGAGCTTCTGGGCCTTGGCGACAGCCATGCACTTTTTGAACTGTTCTTCAGTTTCGAGCTTGGTACGGCCGGACTGGATGATGTCGAATCCACCAGTGTTGCGGTAGGCGTCCATGATCTTTTCGTTGATCACGATGAACTTGCCGTTCTCGAGGCCGGAGGGGCCACCGAGGAAGCCGAGTAGCTTGGAATTCTTGCTGATGCTCTTGATACCGTCGAAGATACCCGCGATCACGTTGTGTCCACCAGGAGCCTGGCCACCGGAGAGCACCACGCCCACGTTGAGAGCCTTACCGGCAGCGGCCTTGGTAGCCTTCTTCATGCCGATGTACGGAGCGCCGTAGGTGTTCGGGAACAGGGCCTTGATCTTGGCCTGGTCACGCACGGACTGGGTGGGCTTGCCCTTCACGAGAGCAACTTTGAGAGCGCCGTCGCGGAGAGCGGCGGGGAGTTTCGGCTGGTAGGCCTTGCGGGCCTTGCCGAGGACGGACAGATTGTCAGCCATTGTTGTTTCCTTTTGAGTTTGCGACGGCTTGCGGGAAGGCGAAGCGTCGGCTTTGGGTTAAAAAATTACGGGAGTAAATATAGAAAAATTTTTTGTGACAACGCCACGTTAAAAAAGATCCCCGGTCAAGCCGGGGATGACAAGAAGGAGGCTCAGGATGACGCTTCGCGTCGATTAAATGTCTTGGACACGCTTGTCGCTAAGCGACTGCGGTGTGACGGCTTGTGCTGCCGTCACTTAAACTGCGCGGTGATGCTTGCGGAGCCGCCGTTCAGCTGGAACTTGCGCGGGTTTTCTGTCGAACCGTCGCTCCAGCCGGTAAACACGGAGCCGTTGCTCGGCACAGCCTGCAACAACAGGTCGTTACCCGCGTAGAACTTGCCCTGGTAATTGCTCTTCGGGAGTTTCATGCCGTCAACCGTCACGCTGCCGCTCCCGCTCACGTTGATGCTCACGTTCACTGCATTCTGCAGGCCAAAGTACTGCTCCATTTCCTGGCGTACAGTCTGGGTGCGGTTCTGGGCATACTGAATAAGGTCGCTACCGTCGGGAGACCAACGGAAATTGCCCTGGTTGCGCGGCCATCTCTGCTGGTCACGCTGCTGCTCGCTCGCGGGAATTGCAGTCATCATCTCCTGCACCTTCTTCTGCACATTTTCGTAGGTCAGGTAGTTGTCGAGCAATATACATGCGTTGTTGATGAACAGGCGCTTGAAATCGTTGTTGTCGAGAAGTTTGTTGAGCATCTGCGCGGGGCCCTGCTTTGCGCCGCCAAAACCCCAACCGCCGCCGATATCCCAGCCGCCCATGCCGGGGAACTGGCCCTGACCAGGCTGTTGCTGGCCGGGGTTCTGCTGGCCGCCCTGCTGGCTGTTGTCCCTCGTGGCAGAGCCCAGCGCCCACTGGAACATGTTCTGGCTTTGCACGTCAAACCCGCTGATGCCCGGCGAGAAACCGAATCCGTGATCGGTATCGAATGCGACAAACTTGAACGGATTGCCGTTGCCGCCCCAGGCGCGGATGTTGTTTTCGGGCCAGTCGCCGTTGTGGAAGTAGAATTCGGCGAGCATGTACTGCGCGAAGCTGTTCATGTTGACCTTCTGCTTCATTTGTTCGTAACTCTGGTTGTTGTCGCCCGCAAAGTTGCCGCTGGTAATCTGGTTCGCGACCTGCTGGTACTCGGTGGCCGATGCCCCGTTCGTACCGCTCGCCTCGGCACTGTTGCCCTTGATGTTAATCATGTTGATGGACTTGCTGTCGATACCGTAGTTCGTCTCGACAAAGCTCCTGTTCAGGCGCTCGCGCAAATCGTGGATGCCGAAGTATTCACCGTTGTAGAACACCACCACCTGCAGGCTGCGCTGGTAATCCACGTCGGTGCCTTCCATGAGGCTCGTCATCATGGCATCGCCGATGTAGTCCGTCCAGAAGCGGTTGCCGTTGTTTCGCAGGTTGAAGCTCTTCATCTTCTTCGCTTCGGGGCGCGTCTTGAAGAAGGAGTACTTGAGCACCTTGTCTCCGTAGTCGTCGTTATCCATCTTGATGGCGACACTCTTCTTGGGCTTGTAGCGGCTCCAGTTACCGATAAGCGAAATGCCCGCGTCGATTTCCCACGTCTTTTCGGTGGTGGAACTGCCCTTCTCGAAGTATTCCACGTGTACGGGGAGTTCGTCTTCGCACCAGAAGTTCGCCTTGAAGCAGGGCTCGGCACACTTGGAATTGTTGTTGTCGGTCTGGTTGCCGCCCATGCTCATCTGGTTGAAGTTCGGGTTCGTGCAACGGAGCTGGTTCATGGGGCCGGTCGCATAAAAACCGTCGGTGGAGTCGAACATGTCGTGGTGATTCACGGTGAGCGCTACCACCGGCATCGAGACGTTTTCGCCGATAAAGTAGGTCTGCGTTGTGGTATCGGCGGGCTGGCCGTTCACGAACTCGCTACAGCGCACCACGGTGCTTTTGGTAATCTGCATCGCCGAGGTAATCTGCTGGGAACCCTGCGTGGGGAATGAACCGTCGAACGTGCAGTAGATTTGCCCGCCCTTCGTGGGGGTCGGCGGTTCAATGGTCAGGTTAGAGTAGAAACCCGCCTTGGGGAGGAACGTTGCTTTTGCCTTGTGGTTGTCTTCGTATTCCTGGAGCCCTGCGGAAGAAGATTTCGGGTCCTTCGCCTTGGAAGAACTCGAATTTGCGGGCAAGAACCCCGAACTGTTCGGGTTCTGGAACGGGTTCACGCCAGAACTCAGGCCCGGGTCGGTCAGCGCGAATGAGGATGAGCTGCCGAACGGGATTGCTCCGGAACTCAGGTCGCCACCGATGCCCGGATTGTTGGGGTCGACACCCGGGTTATTCGGGTCTACATACGGATTGTTTGGATCCTGCAAGTCGCCGTAGGGGGAAATGACGGAATTTTCTGCTGGGTCTTCGGAACAGCCCAAAATGAGGGCGCAGGCGGCAACGAACGGGAATGCTATGTATTTTTTCTGCATATGGATCCTTGAGCATTTGAAAAATGCCTAATCCATACACCAAACGTTAAATTATAAAGTTTTTGGGTGTTTTCAAGCATTTTTAAGGTATTATTTACATTGAAAAAAGCCCGAAAAATGGGGTGTTTTGACCCAAATCACGCTAGTTTGCAAAATGCTGTAACAAAACGTCCCGATAATCAAAAAAAACTAATTTTGTAATGTTTCGGGCGAGTATAAATGAAGGAAATCCGTAAACTGTTCACGAATTTCACTACAATTTTCAACTTGGTCACATTGGGGTGTAACTTCTGGTATTGCAAATCTCGTTTGAATGTTAAGCTAAAGTTTGGCGTTTTTCAGTTAGGCTTTTTGAAGGAAGTGTCTGTCTATTCGCTGTGGATTTTTATGAATGCCATTATGGATCGAGTTTATTGGAGTACAGGCCAGTTTGTTTTGGGCGCTTATGTGGGAACGACTGCGGTTGCCGTGTATGCTGTGGCAATTCAACTTCAAAATATGTATATGAGCTTTTCTACGGCGATAAGTGGAGTTTTCTTGCCCAAGGTAACGGCGATGGCCGTTCAAGAATCTGATGGTAAAGGTATTTCGGATTTGTTTATTAAAACAGGGCGTGTTCAGTATTGCGTTATGGCACTAGTTTTGTCGGGATTCTTCTTGTTTGGAAAACTGTTTATTCAATTTTGGGCGGGTGATGGCTATGAAGATGCCTATATAATCGCTTTGCTTTTCTTTATTCCATTGACGGTTCCCTTGATTCAGAATCTTGGTATTACAATTCTACAGGCTCGAAACCAGATGAAATTTCGCAGTTTACTCTATTTGGTAATATCATTGGTAAGCTTGGGAGCGCAGATACCTTTAGCTAAGTACTATGGTGGTGTTGGTTGTGCTTGTGCTATTGCTGGAGCCTTGATTTTGGGACAGATTGTTGTGATGAATGTTTACTATCAAGTCAAACAGAAAATAGATATAGTTCGTTTCTGGATTGAAATTTTTAAGATGAGTCTCATGCCTGCTGTTCTAACGGTGGAGTCCTATTATATATTAACGCTTTTTAGTATTGATTCTGTTGCCAAATTGGCGGGAGCAATAGCGTTGTATTTGGTAATGTACTTGCCATTGTTCTTTGTATTCTCTATGAACTCGTTTGAACGGGAATTAATTCTTAATCCATTGAAGAAAATATTGAGGAAAGCATAAATGACCATTCCTGTCGCTAAATGTTCTTCTTGTGGTGCTTGTGCAAACGCTTGTGCGCGTGGGGCCATAACGATGCAGTTGGATAAGGAAGGCTTTTATCGTCCTGTTGTAGATGAATCGGTTTGCTCAAAATGTGGAACTTGTGAGAGAGTCTGCCCTTGGACTAGGATTGTCACGAATCCCAATGAAAGCTCTGCATCTCCTAAAACAATAGCCGCTTATGTTAAGGATGAACAGGTAAGGCTAGAATCATCTAGTGGTGGAATTTTTTCTGCTTTAGCAGAACGTGTAATTGAGGATGGAGGAGCTGTTGTTGGTGTTGCTCAAGTTGCTCCTACGCGTTTTGAACAAATAATTGTAGAAAATAAAGCCGACCTTTCCAAACTTCGTGGATCAAAGTATGTTCAAGCGAATGTCGGAATGGCTTATAAACAGGTCCGTGCGCTACTTCTCGAGGGACGAAAAGTTTTGTTTTCGGGAACTCCTTGCCAGGTTGCGGCGCTTTACTCCGTTCTTGGAAAAAATCATTTTGAGAATCTTTGGACTATTGATATCGTTTGTCATGGAACGCCGAGTGTGAAGGTTTTTGAAAAGTATATTCATGAATTAGAAAATAAAAGCTCTGCTACAATTTTGTTTTCCTGTTTTCGAGATAAGCGAGAAGGATGGCGATCTTTTTCTTTGAGTTCCTTTCTTAAATTTGTTTCTGGTGAGGGAAAAATTCATTCTAGGAATTTTCGTGAAGATTTTTTCTTGCAAATATTCCTGCAAAATATTTGTTTAAATAGAAGTTGTACTGATTGTCATTATGGAAAACTTCCGCGCATAGCTGATATTACTTTAGGCGATTATTGGAATGTTGCGGATGTCCATCCAAAACTGGACGATGATAAGGGCACATCTGTTGTTTTACTGAATACTAGTCATGGCGAAGGGCTATTCTCGTCTATTGCTGATTGTACAGTGCGATGCAATTCTACTTTAGAAAAAGCGATTGCGGGCAATCCCTGTATTGTCCGATCTAGCAAGGAAAATTTTAGGCGTATAGAATTCTTTGCTGATTTAGACAGATTTTCGGTGGAAGATTTGGTAAAAAAATACTGCGTTCCGTTGTCGTTACATAAGATTGTATTGTTAAAAATTCGTAATTTTATGCGAAAATGTTTCCGCTAGGTCGCACAAAAATTTTATAGTGTAGTGATGAATATTTTTTTTATTGTATATTTATACTACTTGTTGACAGGATTAGAAAATGGCAGAAGAAGTAAAGAATGTTCAGACGGAGGTTGATTCCTTGACCGTGGTCGACTTTGTCCACCATCTTTGGAAAAAGAAATTCCTTGTAGCATTATTTGTTGTTGTTGCAACATTGATTGGATCTTTTTATGCTATGTGGGTTCGTCCGCAGTTTACGAGCGATGCTTTGTTGCAGGTGAATGTTAAGGGGACTAGTAGTAAGGCCACTAAGGCTTTTGGTGAGATGGGCGCTGTCTTAGATTTGGCTAGTCCGGCCGATGCTGAAATTGAACTCATTAAGAGTCGCATGGTGTTGAGTTATGTAACTATGGCGGAGCATCTGTATCTTTGGACTGTTCCGGTAGGTTTTTGGGATAGACTCTTACATCGGGAAGGTCGAATGGATTTAGACTCTCTTCGCATTCCGCTGAAGGTCCGTGCTAAAAAGTGGATGGCCGAAGTAACGGGGAAAGATTCGTATTCAGTTATATCTCCAGATGGGAAAAAAATTCTTGATGGTGTGGTGGGTGAGGTTGCTTTCGCAGAATTTGCTGACGATACCCTCTCTATTCGCGTCAACTTTATGGATGCAAAGCAGGGGCAGAAGTTCATTATAGCACAGGGCTCGCCAATTAATGCAGAGCGTTCGCTGGCGGGTGGACTGAGTGTTATGGAAAAGGGAAAGCAAACGGGCATCATTGCGGTTCGCTACAGCCACCGTTACCCGGATCGTGCTGCATCTATCTTGAATACGATTGCTAAGACATACCTGCGCCAGAATGTTGAAATGCGTAGTGCTGAGGCCGAAAAGACCTTGGAATTCCTTGAAGCCCAACTGCCGGGCGTTAAGGCTAAGCTTGATAGTGCGGAAAAGGTGCTTGCAGACTACCGATACAAGATAGGATCGGTGGATATGACGGGGGAAACCAAGGCTCACTTGGACAAGGAAGGCCAGTTGCAGCGTCAGATAATGCAGTTGGAACAGGAACGACAGGCTGCTATGCGTCTGTTTAAGGCGGAACATCCGAATGTACAGACGATTGTTAAGCAGCAGAACAAACTGCGTGTGGAACTTGCTGCTCTTAAGAAGAATGCGGAGAAAATGCCACTTACTCAGCAAGAGGTTAAACGACTTCAAGAAGAAGTTGCCGTGAACAATGAAGTCTATACTAACATGCTCAATAATATTCAGCAGCTGCGCGTTGTTCGTGCGGGTGAAGTCGGTAATGTTCGCATCGTTGATTTTGCTCAGGCTGAACAGAGTCAAACTAAGCCGAATAAATCCCGCATAATAATGGCTTCTATTGTATTTGGGTTCATATTCGGCGTTCTGTTTGTTTTCTTGATGTACATTCTTAGAAATGGAGTAAAGAGCACGTCCCGAATTGAACGTGAAACGGGACTCAGCGTATTTGCGAAGATTCCTCAGTCGTCACATAAGTTTTTGCGGACCAATAAGCGAGTTCATCACAGTGCGCCGTTTGTCTTACAAAACCCTGAAGATAAAGTAAGTGAATCGTTCCGATCTCTACAGACTGCGTTGGCGTTTTTGATGCCGAATCCGGAGCATTGCGTAATCCTTGTTATGGGATTAATGCCTGGCGTGGGTAAGAGCTTTGTCTCTTTGAACCTTGCTGCGGTACTTGCCGCAAGTGGCAAGAAGGTTCTTCTGATAGATGCTGATATGCGTCGCGGTGTGATTAATGGTCGTTCTAAGTTTGGACTTGCTGATGTGCTTGCTGGTATTGCTACTCTAGATACTGCTGTTTCGCAAAAGCATACCGATAACTTATTTGTAATGAATGCGGGCAAGACTAAACTTGCTGCATGCGAACTCCTACGTGGTGATGCTATGGATAACCTTCTTAAGGAAGCGCGTCGAAAATATGATTTGGTCATTGTTGATACGCCTCCGCTCAATCTTGTGACAGATGCTGAATTGATTTGCCCGCTAGTTGATTACTCCCTGTTTGTACTCCATTATGGCCGCCATAGCATAGAGGAAATCAAGGAGACTATTGAAAGAGTTCGTCGTTATTCAGATAAGCCATCTGCAATTGTGATGAATCATTGTGAGCATGAACCGGGGCGTTATGGTTATGGTTACGGTTATTATGGCAAGGGTTATTATGGTAAATAGTTTGGAGTTAATATTTCCCGTAGATAAAGGGGCTACCTCCAGTATATGCAAGGCAAAGAATAAGGCCGATTTCCATAAAGAACAATACTAAATGCCAAAATTTTTTGAGGTTGAGTAGGGGGTAGATGGCTTCAACGGCACTCATGTTCATTTTTATGGGGCTGTTTTTCCCCTTTTTAGATTTGACGATTGCGTAGAAACTGGCGATAATTATAATAATCGCAGAAACAAAGAACCACATGTAGGTGTGTTCAATGCCAGGAGCCCAGCTCCCAATACGGTGGATAATTGCAAAAGCCTCAGGTATGGATTCTGCGCGGAAGAAAATCCAGCAGAATGTTGTGAAACAGAATGTTAGGCTAATGGATATGATTGTAGAAATTGGCCCGGCTTTTCGATTTGGGCTTCCTGTAATTGTCATCCAGATTTTATGTATGGCTAACGCAAATCCGTGTAGTAGCCCCCATACAATATAGGTATAATTGGCTCCGTGCCAGAGCCCTCCGATTGTCATTGTTGCAATGAGGTTTAGATATGTACGGATTTTCCCCTTACGATTCCCGCCAAAAGATATGTATAGATAGTCTAAGAGCCAAGAAGATAGCGTGATGTGCCATCGTTTCCAAAATTCTGTTACGTTATGCGATAAATAGGGTAGATTGAAATTGCGGGGTAGGTTGAAACCTAAAATTTTAGCGATTCCAATTGCCATGTCGGAGTAGCCGGAGAAATCTAGGTATATTTGTAATGAATAGGCAAAAACGGCGAGCAGTAGGGTCGAACTGCTGAAAGCTGCAGGTGTGTCGTATACTTGATTGACAAAGACAGAGAGCCTATCTGCAAGAACTATTTTCTTGAATAGACCGAATACAAATATTTGGATTCCGCAAGAAAATGTATCGTATCCAATTTTGCGATATCGATCGGACTGATTAAAAAAATCGTCAGCTCTTTGGATTGGACCTGAAATTATTTTCGGAAAAAATGCCAAGTATAGTGCGATATCTTTGAATTTTCGCGGTGTAATTTTCTTTCTTCTAATATCAATAACGTAACTTATTGCGCTGAATGTATAGAATGACATTCCTATGGGGAGCATTATTTCTAGAAACTTATGGTCAATACTAAATATTTTAGCAAAAGATTCAATAAAAAAGTTCGCATATTTAAAATAAGCAAGAGCCAAAATGGGCAAAAGAACGCCCATAAAGTTCCATTTTGTTTTTGATGCGAAGAACCATGTTGAAAACGTGATGATAAATAGGACTATAGCAAAACGAATGTCTGCATAAGCAATGAAAATGTAGCTACCTATGAGTAGAATTATCTTCGATATTGCGTTGCTTAAACGCTGGTCTTTTATCACGTGATTGCAACCGTAGATTGCTGAAAAAATGACTGCTAGTAAAGCAAATAGATTTATACTTGTCATTGACATGTTTTTATCGCTCTTTTTCTAATTCTATGATTGCTTTGTAGACAGCATTTGCCAAAACTGCGTGACCATATTTGTTTAAATGTCCGTGTCCTATTTTACCCGTAATAAAGCCATGGGGTAAATGGTGGCTTTCGTTGTACATCTTGATGAAATCATCTTTTAGATTAATAAAGGTGAGTCCGTTCTCTATGGCCTTTTTTTTGAATACATCTTTATACTTTAATTTTGAAAAAGAAATAGAACCATTTTTTTCAATCTGATACCCTGGATGGAAAACGATAATCAATTTTGTGTTGAATTTTTCTTCAATTGAACGTAAATAACTGAATATTTGGTCATAAGGTTCTTCATTGATGGACGGTTGCTCTTGAATTTTATCTTCTTTATTTTTAGAGGGCAAAAACAAATTTAATAGCCCGAGGTCTATTTGCAAATACAGTAATCTTAAAAAAGGAGATTTTTGCATTAGCCCAACTATTCCTGTATTGTAACTTTTGAAATACTCGTTTTGGTTTGAAAAAACTTTTTTTACGTCCTCTTGTAAAATGATTGGTGAACTTGTTTCAATAATTACAAATTTGGGGGCGGAGTTATAGATTTCAAGATTTTTTGGTAAATATTGGCATATCTTTAAAAAATTATGCCCGGCAATGCCCTTGTTGTAAACGGTGTACTTTCCAGTTAAGCTATCTTGCAAAATTGATGCTGTATTTTCATTTTGCATTACATCCATTGCTTCCATGTGGATTAGGCAAGTCTTTTTCTGTAAATTCATGCACAAAAAGCAGATTTTTCCATTTCCTTCTCGGTTAAGTAAGCTTTTTCTTCCATCCATTCCTC
>NZ_FQWR01000009.1:0-129504 GCF_900129735.1 Fibrobacter sp. UWCM
GCGACTCGTGGTACCCAGACTGAAGAAATGCACCGACCCCCTCGCCAACGGGTCAGGAACTCGGGCGTACCAGGTGAGGATACCCTTTGACTTGTGTCTTATAGGGGCTCTTTATGAGCGGAGATAAAACCAGTAGATTACGAAGTGAGGATGAGGAAATGATTACAGAAAAAGAGGCATCTGAAATTGCCGAAAAAGAAGTAAAGGCAAAGGGATATTTTTCGTACAAGTCGCTAAAAAAGAATGAGAAGTATGGCTATGTTTTCTTATTCCATTTTAACGACCCGTTAAAAAAACATCCTATGCCAACTGGTCTACCGATTGTTGGGTATGTAAAAGATGGAAAAATAGAGTATGTAACAAACAAGAACTTAATCTTCAAGTTGATTAGAAGTTAAGACCTCTTGGTTGCTTTTTTCGCTTTTGACAACGCTTTTATCATATTGGGGTTTATAAAGCTGTTGTCGATTTTTATAACGCTTACTTCGTTTAGCACAAAGTCTAGAACATCGTCCTCAAGTTTAACGATTTCTCCACTTTGCGGGTCATAAGGAAATGATTTCCCATTTTCTGTAATGAAAGAAATGACGTGGGCATCACCATCAAGCCATGCGTTGTAAATTTCGTAGATACCGTCCTCTTTTGTCTGTTCGTCTTATAGGGGCTCTTTATGAGCGGAGATAAAACTGAAATGGGTCGCGAAGTCCTTGGGGCTCGATGTCGCCAAACGTATCTGGAAGAAGTTCGCGGGCAACCATGTAGCCTGCCCAGCCCGGATGACGCCCAACGCAGTGCGCCGCTATATGCGCGACAATTTCGACAAGCCCGTCCACCAGCTTGCGTTTGAAACGGGTCTCAGCGAGCGAACGATCTACAGGTATATGAACGTGGTTGAAAAGAAGCCTGAAAACAAAGGGCAACTGAGCCTGTTCTAGGGTCATTTGAGACCTCCTTTCTTTTTCATTTCATCGACGATTCTGTTTGCCAGGATATCCTTGATCTTGGTTTCGTCCTCTTCCTGGAGAAGCATGTAGGGGCGGGCGGGGATGTTTGCGCCCGGGTGGTGGGCACTCTTGCGGTAGAATACCGTGCCGCCCACGGTGAAACGGAGTGCCTTGCGGTTCTTGGCCTTGATGTCGTGCGCGGGGATTGAGCCGCCGAACTGGTGGATGTGGGCGTATTTCTGGGGGCCGGTCATGACAGTTACGGCGTTGCCGTCATTGTCGAGCTCGTAGTGGATGTTTTTCATCAAAGCTCCGGTGCCAATTAATGTCTTTCCCCTGGGCTTTTTCGAGCTGGGCCACCGGACGGGTCGGCCACCTTCGCGGAAGTTCTGCTTGACGCTCTTTGTCACAAGGTTGCCGATAGCCGCCATGGCGGGCTTCAAGTCGCTTGCCGTCCGCTTCGCAATATCGATAATTTCGTTGAATTTATCGATTTTTACGTCTGCGTTGATAAAATTTGACATGGGGTATTGACTTCCGTGACAAAAAAGTGTATATTATGGGTATAAGAATTGGCCTGTGAAGCGAGAACCGTGATTCGTGTGAGTGGAGCAGGTAGCCAGGTGTTTCGTCACGGCGAGCATACTGCCTCCATTTAAAACTTCCTGAAAATACATTTACCCTTCCTTGCTGTACTGCTATCTTTGTAGCCGGTCCAGATGGTAAAACCCTCGAAAATACCTGAATTGGCAATGACTTCAATCGTAAATTCTTCGCCGTCAACCTTGAATCTGTTGTAGAAGGCTGTTCGAATAGCGCGTTTATTCGTTCCGGTGCTTTTTAGATACTGGACTCGTATTTCGGCTGGGTTTTTCAGGGTTTCCAGGAACATCGGCAAGAGTCTTTCGCGATGCTGTTTTGCCCTTTTACCATCCGTGATGTGATTTACGAAATCTTCGATGTGTTCTCTTTTGATAATGGTCTCGTAATGGAAGCCGGTCTTCTGGTTTTCGAATGGTATGGACACCTTTGCATCTTTGCCTTTGGGCAAGCCAATGGCTTCACTCATCTTGTCGGTGAAGTTTTCCTTTGTGATGCTTTTGTCTGGTGCAAACTTCTTGTTTTCAAGTCTTATAGGGGCTCTTTATGAGCGGAGATAAAACGGAAGTTCTGGCGGACGCTTTTGACTACCAGGTTGCCGACGGCAGCCATGACGGGCCTTGTATTTACCGAATTTCGCCGCATTATGGCGATTAGCGCGTTAAATTTGCCTATGTCTACGTCTGCATTGATAAAATCTGACATTTCCTATTGACTTCCGTTAAAAAAAGATGTATATTGAAAGGGCTCGATAGTCGTGATGGGCTGCAATCCCGTTTGAATGTCTTGAGAGAGTGCGGTTCCTTTGCAGAGGGCCGCCCTCTACCATTCTAGGGCTTCTGGTAAATAACGGTTCCTGTCATAGTTTTTCCTGCATCCTTGCTGTTTGCATAGCTTGTGTATAGTTTGAAGTCTTCACCGACACCGGAATCGTTCACGATTTCTACGAAATAGTCCTTGTTGTTGTATCTGAAACGTTTCCAAAAGACTGCGCGAATAGCGGACTTTCCGGTCTTCAAGCTCTTCATGAATTTGAGTCTTATAGGGGCTCTTTATGAGCGGAGATAAAACTTAAATTCAGGCCCGTGCGCCTTGCGGCGCTCCGGTCCCGTTCGCTCTAGGCCCAATAGGGCCTAGGCTCACTGGGAATCCTTGACGAGACGAACAGAGTAACCGTTCGACTTACTGTAGTAGTCCGAACCCATCGATGCGCCCGTATCGAAGCTACGGCTGGAGGCGTAGGAAGACGAGCTCTCAGAGGCCGTCCAGAAGTACGCGTAGCCGCCTAAAGTCTTATAGGGGCTCTTTATGAGCGGAGATAAAACTGGAGCTTTGCAGGTCCTTGGCGATGATTTTCATTGCCGTGGACATGTCTTTTGCCTTGTTATCGATGCCTTTTAGCGTGATTTTGCAATTTTTGTCATCGATTTCAGCATTGATCATTTGCATTTCTCCTGAAAAAGTGGTATATTAGGGGTATAGGATATGTGAGTAAGTGTAAAAGCCGGACACTTGGGTGGTCATACTAAGCTATGCTCATCGTATAATGGGAAGACGACGGTCCATTGACATATCCTATTTTTTTAATCTTATAGGGGCTCTTTATGAGCCGAGATGAAACGTAAAAATGCTGAAAACCTAAAAATGTAGGACTAAACACCGCAAAACACCCCGTTTAGTCCTATGCTGGAGGCAGTTCGCGCCACAAAACAGCCGGCAATTCTGCGTGCGGTAGGACTAAACATCACAAAACAAGCCTTTTAGTCCTATTTTCAAAGCGTTCAGCCAACATTTCTTGTCGCAAGAGCCCCGCATGACCCCGGCAATTCTGCGCGCGGTAGGACTAAACGCCACAAAACACCCCGTTTAGTCCTATATAAGTTCTTCAGGAGCGAAATTTCACCCCCGTCCCCGTCGCATTGTAAACCTTTTGCAATAAACAACATCAAAAACGCCCTAAAAAGGGCGTTTTTCGCGTATTTCGCGCATTTTCACGTTGTAAGTGTTGTAAACCTTTACAATGGAATTTGGCCCGACCTACTCCCCACAGGGCCCGAATAAATCTACTTTAAACTCAGAAACCAAACATCCCATACACCAACAACGGCATCCCTTCGCGGGGTGCCGTTGTGGTTTATACAGGCTTGCGCTAGGCGGCGCAGTTTTTCAGGCTGCGCTATTTGCCACACGCCATTTTTCTGAAATTACCGGCCGCCGACGAGAATCTGGTCGACCTTGATGCTCGGCTGGCCCACAGTCACAGGAATGTGGCCCGAAGAGGCTCCGCAAATGCCCGCGGCCTGCTCGAAGTCGCTGCCGACCATGCTGATGCGGGGCATAATCTCGTGCCCCTTGCCGATGAGGGTCGCGCCGCGCACCGGTTCGCAAATCTTGCCGTTACGGATAACGTAACCTTCATCGACAGCGAAGTTGAACTCGCCTGTCGCGGGGTTCACGGAACCGCCTGCCATGCGGGCAGCATAAAGCCCGTTATCTACACTCGCGATCATGGAATCGAGCGTATCTTTACCGGGGGCTATAAACGTGTTGCGCATGCGGCTCACCGGCGCATACTTGTAGCTTTCGCGCCGAGCCGAACCCGTGCGGGCAATGCCCACTTCTGCGGCACCCACGCGGTCACTCATGTAGGTCTTCAATATGCCATTTTCGATAAGCGTCGTACGCTGCGTGAGCATCCCCTCGTCATCGTACTTGAGGCTCCCCCACACGCCGTCCATCGTGCCGTCGTCTATTGCGGTAAGGCACGGCTGGCCAATCGCCTCGCCAATCTTGCCGCAGAAGGGGCTTGCGTTCCTGCGTACGGATTCCGTTTCGAGCGGGTGCCCGCACGCCTCGTGGAATATCACGCCACCGAACCCGTTGCCCATCACCACGGGCATCTGGCCGCCCGCAATGTAGCCCGCATCGAGCATGCGGACAACGCGTTCGGCACACTCCGTCGCGATTTTTTCGGGAGAGTAATTCTCCAGCAGTTCGTAACCGCCAAGCGCCCCGGGGGCCTCGTGTGTCGTGAGCCTCTCGGAGCCATCGCTTGCAGTAACCGTCACGTTCACGCGAACCCTGGAACGGTCCAGCACAAGGTTCAGGCCCTCGCTGTTCATAATCGTGATAGACGAGCACACGTCGGTCACCGTAGACCCGACCTGTGCAACTTTGTCCGAAACGCTACGCGCCGCCTTGTCGGCACGGAACAAGAAATCCTGCTTGACCGCCTGGCCCAGCAGGCGCGGATCCTTGAACGCCGCCATATTGAAGTCGCTCACGCGCTTTTCGGGGCGCAGTTCAAACGGAACGCTCGATGCACCCGCCTTCGCGATACGCCCGAAGGCAAGCGTCTGCACCAGCTTTACAAGGGCTTCTTCACTGTCGTCGCTCGTGAAACCATACAGCACCTCGGTCCCGTACAGGAGGCGGATTCCAATACCATATTCCGTACCCGCCGTAGCGGTCTCTATATGGCGGTCCTTGAGCCCGAGCACAGAACTGCGGGTCTCTTCCTCGAAAATTTCCACAAAGTCGGCGCCGGCATTCCTGCCCGCCTCGAAAATCTTCACAGCGACTGACGGATTCACGCTAGACCTCGCCGTTCATCTTCTTGCGCACAGGGATACCAGCCGCAAGCATTTCCTTCTTGATTCCGGGAACCGTGTAATCGCCAAAGTGCACCATCGACGCGACCAGCGCCGCATCTGCAGCAGTCTTGCGGAACAGGTCCACAATGTGCGCAGGGGTACCCGCGCCACCGCTTGCAATCACCGGCACCTGCACGGCACGTGCCACCTGGTCGGTAATGTTCAGTTCGTACCCGTTGCGCACGCCGTCGGTATCGATGGCGTTCAGGCAGATTTCGCCCACGCCCAAATCCTCGGCCTTCTTCGCCCACTCGACGGCATCGATGCCCATCGCCTGGCGGCCACCGCGGATATACACTTCGTAACCGCTCTTGAACTTGTCCGAAACGCCCAAGAACTTCGCGTCCATGCCGAGCACCACGCACTGGCGTCCGAACGCCTTCGCGCCATCAGCTATGATTTCGGGGTGCAACACGGCGAGGCTGTTCACGCTCACCTTCTCGGCACCGGCCAACAGGGCCTCGTGCATGTCGTCGAGGTTACGGATACCGCCACCCACCGCAAACGGGATAAACACGCGCTTTGCAATCTGGCGAATCATTTCCATGTCACACGGGCGGTTCTCGGCGCTCGCGGTAATATCGTAGAACACGAGTTCGTCCACGCCGTCGGCACTGTACTGCGCGCCCATCTCCACGGGGTCGCCAATGTCGATATTTCCCTTGAACTTGACGCCCTTCGTGACCTTGCGGTTACGGACGTCGAGGCAAACGATTAAGCGTTTAGTAAGCATAATAATAGACAGGTCACCCTATGCAATAGTGAAGAATCCAGTTTTATCATCCACAGCTGGATCCTTCGACTTCGTGCTACGCACTACGCTCAGGATGACACTTCAAAACCCTGAATTATAGATTGCGGTCAATAACACCCTTGACGGTCGCCTTGGGCACGGCACCCACCACGTTCCCGACTTCCACGCCGTTCTTGAACAGCTTCATGTTCGGGATGTTCGTGATGCCGAAGCGAGCGCAGATATCCTTCGCGCCATCGCTGTCTACGTCCATCTTCGCGATAATGGCCTTGCCGTTGTATTCGTCGGCGAGTTCATCGATAATGGGGCCCATCATCATGCAGGGGCGGCACCAGGTCGCCCAGAAATCAACGAACACCAACTGGCCAGACGAAATGGCCTTGTCAAAATTTTCTGCTGTAAGGTGAATTGCAGGCATAGTAAACTCCGATTTTTTCCCTTAAAATAGAAAATTCGGACTAAAAAGCGTAGCCTATCGCGTAGTTGAGGTCTATACCGAAGCCCGATTCAGCGACCTTGTCGGCATCGCCGTCGTCGATATCGTTCGAAGACATCATCGTGTAGCCAAATCCTAATTCCGAGAACATGACTACGTGACCGCTCTGGATCTTCAGTCCCAGATAGCAGGCAAAAATGAAGGCGGACGCTTCACCGGACGAAGAACTGCGATGATTGTAGTAATCGCTATCATAGTCAACAGAAACGCTCTCGTAGCCGATTTGCGGCGACACGTAAAAACCCTTGTGGCCTTCATTGAAATAGAACCGCACCCCCTCGTAGAGCCCGTAAGCAAAAATATCTCCGTCGGCAAAACTCGCCCACATCAGTTCCGGGCGTGAGGAGAGCGAGAACCTCGAGGAAAGGTTGTTCTCCACAGTAAATGTAACCCAGGGCACCCCGAATATAGTGGTAAAGACAAGCAACGATACGGGATGGATGGAAATCGACCAGCGGGTATTGGGGAGGGTGGGTTCAGGTTGCGACGGAGCGGCCTGGGTCGAAATATGCTCGTCGGAGGACGCAGTGGGCTGGTCAGAGCCATAGTTCGACCAGTTGTTTCCCTGGGCTCCAGCAAAAATGGCAAGGAGCAGCGCTACAACAGCAATGCGTTTAATCATTTGTTCTCCTTTTTATATACAACTTTGCCCAAAATCTAGCAAACTCAGTAAATCAAGCGCATTTCGTCGGCCCAGAGAGTCGCCCCGACAGAGCCCTTGTACAGGTTCCCGAGTGCACTGGAGGCCATCACCACGCGGATATGCGTCACGTCGAAATCATCCGGAGAATCCGTCGGGTCTAGGTGGTTATCAATACCATTCTTGTTCTTGAGTCCCTTCGTAAGTACGCTCGAATTGTATATTGGAGAACTATCGTAGGGTAAGCCATACTTGAACGCAAGCCGGATTGTCTTGTATCCTTCGCGCTCCGCATCGGTAATGGAAACCACGTCCGGGTCATCCTCGCTCTCGACAGTCGTCGCACGGTACCAGGCCGAAGCGACCATCGTGTTTACGTCGCTTGAGGTACGGTACTGGTTCTTGCCCTCGTTACTCGTGCGGCTGCGATTTTCAAGAATTACATACAAATCACAGGAATCCTTCTTACCATCATACTTTACGTCAAACTCCACATACTTGGGCCTGCCATAGAACGGCCTTCCAAAATCGATAAGTTCATTGCCATCCTCATAACCCGCCATACTGATAGCGCTCACGCCCTTGGGATTAAAATAGGCAACAAGCATATTACCGCTAGCAAACTTGATAACCGCTGTCTGGGATTCCATCTTTATGACACTTTTACCTTCGGCATTGGTAGTCAGTTCCTTTGCATAGCTGTTGTTGCCATTATCCCAGCCATCTATATCGTTCATGTTATTAAAATCATCCTTGACCCAGGTATTAAAATCGCTACCCGGATACTGGTAGCCCGCCTTCACGGTGTAGGTACGCTCGACGCCATCGTTTTCCAGCGTCACCTTCAATCCGCGTGCAAAGTTGTAGGACTCGCCCACCTTCACGCTTGCCGTAGCGCCGTCCGAAAGTTCCAGCCCCTTTATTTCGAGGTCGCGCAAGTCCAAATCAATCGCGTAATTCATATTCAGGAATACCGTACCGGCATCCTGGTCAATTTCAGCCTCAACTTCACCCGCACCGGCAATAAGCCTCAGGAGTTTCGGGGCATTCGCGGGAACCGCCACCGAAGACGATGATTCAGGCTCGTCGCCACCCGCCGAAGAATTGCCGTCGCCGCTGCTGGCAGAATTATCCCCCTTCACAGAAGAGGAACTGCCGGCAGGTTCCTTGCTGCTGCTCGACGCATCGCTCTTGCCCGAAGAAGAATCGCCCGTCTTGGAACTGCTGGAACCTTCCTTCACGGAAGACGAACTGGACTTTGCATCCGTATCGCCGGACTCCTTATTCGATGATGAAGACTTCACCTTCTTCTCGGGGATTTCAAACACGACCTGCCACAGCGAAGGAATCCCGCTTTCGGAAACGAGCATCAGGTAAACCGTCCCGCTTGAAGGAATGCGCACCTTGTCGCCCTCGTGCAGGCGGTCCTTCACATACGAGAGTTCCTGCGCCAGCGAATCCAGCGCGGCGGAATCGCTCGGAAACTCCTTGAACTTGCCATCGACCAGGTGGAGCGTCGCCATGGAGCTTATATCGAGCAGGGAAATCGTCGCGGAGTCCCAGGTTTCAAGACTATCGGGAATCTCGTCAAGACTCACGACAATCTTGTGTTCGTCCGCATAGAGCATTGCCCCACTTTCGCCCTCCTCGAAAGCGATTTCATTGAACACGCGGTAATCGGACTGCCCGAAGGTATCGTAGTCGGCAGTACAGCCGAAGAGGGCTGCGCACAGGAAAGCCGCCAAAAGCCATTTCAGAGAAAGTCCATTCTTAAACATTTTCATCTCTTTCTCCTAGTATATCAGTTTAAAATCATCCAACACGAGCGCTGAATTTTCGCCGCCGCGGTACTTACCCGAATTGCCGACCAGTCCGCCACACACAACATGCGCGTACGCCGAAGAAGCGAACATCACGTGAATCGAGGTCACTTCCTCTTCACCCGTCCCGAGCGAAAGGCCTTCGGCGACGGGATATTCGCCCGAAAGCAGCCCGAACGGGTCCTTGCCGTAAGAAAGTTCAACCGTACGGGATTTCATTTCCACGCTGGCCTCGTCCGAGAAGGCGCCGGTCGCAACCACCTTGCCGTTCTTGCCCACGAGCATCACGTACACGAGGCTCTTTTGCGGGTAATCCGTAGACTCGTTCGCCACATGGCTGTAGGAATACTTCACCGTGAATGCGGTCGGGCGCGCCGTAAACGGCTTGCCAAAAGTCATGTCCTTCGAAATGTCGGAACAGCCCGTAGAGGGGGTGCCTCCGTCAGAGCCCTGCTCGTAGATATCCAGCGCAGTTTCACCCGCATAGGATCCAGCAAAGTAGAAGCCACCCGCCATCTTCCAGCTACCATCAATAAACAAGAATGAACCTTCCACCTCGCGGGTTGTAATAGTCGCCATACCGCCATTGAATTCAAGATTCGCCTCCGAAGTGACCTTTATGGCGGCAGACGTCTTCTCCGTCGCCATCGCATCGCTCGTGGTGGCCCAGAAGTCGTTGCGGGCGCTGAAATCGGAGCCAGGCAGTTGCGGTTCCTCACGTTCGCTGCTCGAAGATTCGGCAACACTGCTGGAGGATTCTGCGGAAGAACTGGATTCGGAAACCTCACTGGACGAAGATGCATCCTCCGACGAACTCGAAGCAATCTCGCTGCTCGAGGCAGGAGCAACAGAAGACGAAGAACTTTCCGCGGGCTTCTCGCTCGAGGAACTCTCCGCCTTTTCACTGCAGGAAGAAACCTTCTCGGCATCGCTTGACGACTTAGGTTCGGCGCTGCTCGATGAAGGCGCCACACTGCTCGAAGATTGCACTTCGGGCAAGCTCACCGTCCAGACGGCAATCACGCGGTTCGCATCGTCAAGCACGACAAGCCTAAGGCCTTCCTCGCCAATTTCAAGTTCCGTTCCGGTACTTACCGGGTTATCCCAGTCGATTTCGGGGTCCACCGGGTCGTCGTCGAGCGCAAGGTAGCACTTGTTGCCGCCAAGAGCCGCAATGTTATCGACCTTGAAGGACGATGTGCCCTCGGGGAGCACAATCGAGCGCGACTCCACATCGATTTCGGCATCATCGACATTTTCAAAAAGCTCGGACAGGTCAGGAGCGGCAACCTGCGTTTCCGTTTCGCCGGAACAGGCCCACAGGCCAAATGCCAGCGAGCACAGCGCCCCCGCGATAAACGACTTCATTTTCCCGTGAAACTCAAACCGCATAGCAAACCCCTAGAAGAACATCACCAGCGAGAAATCCAGCGCCAGGAGGTTTATGGTGAAATTCACGATATTGTACACAAAGCGGCTGCTCGTCTCGTCGTTCTCTTCCACATCGATAATGCTGGAACTCAGGCCGAGCAAGCCCACCGAGGTTTCGAACGCGAACCGGTCCAGCACCATCACGCAGATACCCGGATTGAGGCCCGCCTTGATAGACCAGCCCCTGTTGCGGGTCTTCTTCATGTCCTCGCCGTCATCCGTCTGCGAAATGCCGTAGGAATACTCCACCGAAACAGAAGTCTCGTTGAACAGATAGAAGATGCGGGAATCCAGGACCTTCAGGTAGTTTTTCAGGAGCGGCTGCACAAAGAACCCGTTGCTCACGTACTTGCGGCGCTCCTTCACGTCCATAAGGTCTTCCATGAGCGAGAAATCGATATCGAACCAGGTGCGCGAATACCCGGCACGCAAGCCGAGCGCCATGGCATCGCGGATAAAGTACCCGCCAAAAGCCTCCACCGTGAACGTGTAGCCGTAGGCCTCGTAAACATCACCAATGAGAATATTCAGCGCATCGTCCTCGGTATTCGCCTGGATAAGCGAGAGCGTCGTGCCCGCATAGAAATGCCCCTTCGATATCGACTCGTCAGGTTCTATCGGGAAAAGCGCATCCAGCAGACCAGCCTTCTTCGCAGGCTTTGCAGAATCGGTCACAACCGGGGCCGTTTCCGGGACAGTTACCGCAACAGGAGCCTCTGCAACCTTGGATTCCTGAACCGGAGCAGATTCCGCCGGTTCAGCCTCCGGCACAGCATTCTCTACCGCCGTGGCTTTAGTTTCGGCCTGTGCGGAATCCGGAACTATGTCCTGGGCTAGCGCGGGCAAAAAGGCAAAAAACAGGGAAATAACAAAGGCGGCTTTTCTCATATACTTTAATTTACATTATTATAAAGCAACGAGGAGCCGCCTACCCAGCGTATGTGAGGAATTTCAACTAATTCTAGCGCGCTATTCCACGTCCTTTACGCAGCGCACGGCATAGCCGAAAGATTTCATGTAGGATTGTTTTTGAAGAAGGTGATCTCCGGCATAGTAATACCCTTCAAAAGCAGAACTACCGGCGTCCTCTTCAACAAGCCAGAAACGGGCATATCCATCGTATTTCACGACGCCATTGCCGTTCCGTTCCCCAGTCGGGAGCATACCGGCGGCATCGAAGGATACAGAGCCATCGTTAAGTGCATACCCGAGCCAGTTCCAATCAGCCTTTTTCGGAAGGCGCCACCCTTCCGGGCAAATTCCGCGCACCTGTTTTTCCGATTCAAAACATACTTTTGTCGCACATTCCAAGTCGTTCACGGCAGCGGCATAGGTGTAGAGGTTTCCTTCTTCGCAGCGTTCCCCGCGTTCGCCAATGCACGCCGTATTCCCCACAAGCGCAGGCGTTGCGGTTGAATCCGCGTAGCGCAGGTTTTCAGCCATCCAGATAATAAACTCGTTCACCTGCACAACGCGGTACATGTTGCCGTCACGTTCATCGGTAATCTGTTCCAGGCTGTTCCAATCTTCGCCGTGACTGTAGGGATCCCACGCCGAAGACGATGAAACGGAAGAAGACGAGACCTCCGACGAAGACGAAGAAACCTCGCTCGACGACGATTCCGCAGAAGAGGAACTTTCCACGGACGAACTTGAACTTTCCTCAGACGAACTCGAGGAAACGCTCGAACTGCTCGGAGTCGGGACTTCGACAAACTTGTCGAGTTTCACCTCGCCCGCATCGGCAACGCACCTTACCGCATACCCGTATTCCTTCCGGTAGCTTTGGACTTTCAAGCCAACGCCTTCGATATAAAATTCGTATGCACTTTCCGGATCGGTGCCACCGGTTTCTGTCGCAGACCAATACCGAGCAACTTCGTCGTGTTTGGTCCCCTGGTAAAACCATTCACCGGTCGGGTAAGCCGAGAAACCGTAATCGTCCGTTCCGAAATTGTACGTATGCCACCCACCAAGGGCACGGAGAGTGTTCGCATTACCGTCCACGTATGACGATAGCGTTTTCCATTCATGGATTTCCGGCAAGTGCCAGCCCTCGGGGCAAATTCCGCGATGCGGGTATTCAATCCCTTCGCATCTTTCGTGAACCTGGCAACGGTCGTCTTCCATTGCAGAATAGAACGAATAAAGCCTCTTGTCTCCGTCGCATGCGCCCTTTTTCCCAGTAGTCATGCACACGGAGAGGAGCCCGAACTGCAAATCTTCGGAATAATAGCGAAGGTCTTCGGCCATCCACACTTGCGAGCCGATTACAGCCACGCGGTAAACGTTCCCGTCGCGCTTGTCCGTAAAGGCATTGAACGAGGAACCTTTCACATAAGATTCTATCAGGGAACTGCTGGACCCGACGGAAGAACTCGAGGCCAGCGAAGACGAACTCGCCCCCCTCGCAGAAGAACTGGAAGCGTCATCAGAACTATCGGGAACGACCGGGCCCGCCTTTCCGTACGGGGCCTGCAAAAAATCTGAGCCGTCGTCGCCGCAGGCAACGAACGATAGCGTGCAACAGGCAAAAGAAATAGGAAAAAGCGCCTTATAAAAACTGTTCATCATTCCTCCTTTTCTTGCAAAAATATAGCAACGCAATTCCAGTCTATTTTTTCTTAAATCTCAAATAAAGCCCCTCTATTTCGGAGCGGAACGCCTTGAACAGGCTCAGGCCATCCAGCGCGTCGGCAAAGTACTCCACTTCCAGCGACTTGGGGGCATCTACGTCCGCGTTTTCCATGTCGCTTGTCATTTGTATGTAATTCGTGGGGTCGGCCACCACCACGACAAGCATAGTCCAGTCCGCAGTTGCAGGCATCGAGAAATCGACGACAAAGTCAAGCACAAGCTTGCCCTTGACCATGCTCGCCTTGAAGTTCCTGATTTTCCGGGCCTTCAAGAAGTCAGAACCCGCCTGTACGTAGTTGTAGTAGTTGTTCTTCTCGATAGGGCCAAGGATTGCCGTTTGCAGCGGGGGCTGTTCATCCGCCGAAATTTTCCCGTCGCCGTTATTGTCGACGGACGAAAGCATTGCTGCACTGTAGATTTCGTCATAGGACCAACGGTTTTCGACACCAACAAAGCCGGTCGCATCGTAGAGGACCTTCACCTTGACATCGGCAAAAACATGCGGATGCGCAAAGGCCTGCACGGCAAACACCGCTACAAGCGAGACAAACAGCAACAATCCGCGCATAGCATGGCCCCCGCTAGAAGGCAAACACGACACCCGCCACGAGTAGACCCGCACCGATTACGCCAAGGCCAATGCCTACCGCCGCCTTCGTGTCGCCGGACTTGTTCAGGTCGTGGTTGTCCTTGATGAGCCGCTGGGCCTTCTCGCTGTCGAACACGGAACGGTTGTATTCGTGCTTCTTGTCGGCAGCGTCGCTCCAGTTGCGTTCGGCAAGGTACCAGAGCACCCCGCCCGCAAGGATAGGCGCAATGGAACTCCACAGGAGCACCTTGCCCACGCGGCGGTCGCTGCGCTTCTGGTTGAATTCCCTCTGCCCCTGGATATACTCGATATCGTCTATCGGCTGCAGTTCCACGTTGATGAAGTTCGGCATGAACGCCTTGATTTCGGTGGTAATGGAGGTGTCGCGGTAGCCCACCTTGCGGAAGAACAGCTGCATCTGCGGTTGCGGCTTCACGTCATCCACGATGAGGTCGGTCATGTAGTCGGGGAAGCGGTTTATCGTAGGTTCCTCGCCCACGTACACTTCGACCGCCTCCGGGTTCGTGCTGAGCGTTATCCTCGTGGAGGGGCGCTGCACCGGGATTTCCACCTTGTTCAGGCTATCCGCGTTGATCTTCACGGTAGCCGTGCCCCACCATTCCACGTCGCGCAGGACCTTCATCACGGAAATCGTGTACTTGCCCGGCTTGATGTTCTTGATGGTGTCGGGAGCAACCTGCATAAGCGCAATCCCGTTCACGAACAGCGAGCACGCCTCCGGGTTCGAAGTAACGAGCAGGTTCGCCTTTCCGGGAGGGTACAGTTCCATCTCCTCTTCCTCGTCCTTCACGACGGGCACCACGTAGTTCGAGAGCGAAAGGTCTATCATCACCTTGTCTTCGAGGTTGTACAGGCGCTTGAGGTCAAGCCTGAAAATCTTGATATACGGGTTCTCGACCACGTTTGCAAGGCTATCCCTGATTTCACGTTCGCGGATTTCGGCCTCGACCTTCGCGACCTCTTCCATCTTGAGGCGTTTTTCCTCTTTCTCGAGAGCCGCCTCGAGGTCGTCCTCGGCATCGGCGGCAATCTCGGCAGCCTTCGCGGCCTCGGCTGCGGCAATGGAATCGGCGACGGCGGCGGAATCAGTCTTCGCGGCAAGGGAATCTTTCACCGCGTCGGTCATGATGACCTCGGCGGGCTTCTGCGGTTCAGGCTTGTCGTCGTCCTCGAATTCTTCCTCTTCCTCGACCTTCTGGCCGTTACTTTCCTGGAGCGCAACCGCCTCCTCGTCGCGGATTTCTTCCAGCACCTTCTGGGCGGCATCGTCCGGGGCACGCAGGTAGACGGTATCCTTCTCAATCTTCACGAAGATGGCTTCCTGTTCCACGGAATCACCCACAAGGAAGTAGCGGACGGGCACCTCGCGGGTCGTAGCCGTATCGGCGGGGTTCACGACAGCAGCCTTCGGGGCCGGGGCGGCAGCAGGGGCCGGAGTAGCAGCGGGAGCGGGTGCTGGTGCGGGTGCCGGGGCAATGGCCGGAGCGGCCTCAGGCGCTGGGGCATCCTGTGCAAAGGGTACGGAAAAACACGTCGCACAAAGTACGACCAAAAACACGAAAAGGCTAATTCGTTTCTGCATACCCTAAAGATATATAAAAAAGCGGGAAATGGAACCAATGGTAATTAGTTATTAGTCACTAGTCATTGGTTATTGGTTGCTAGATAGGCGGAAATTTGCTTTTTTCACCTTTATCTAGGTCTTTACTTAGCATTTATACGATGGATTTCGCTACCAACTTTCACAAGGTACACCCCTGATGCGGGCAAGGGTATATTTATAGAGCCCTGAACAATACCCTGACCAACAATTTGTCCAAGTGAACTGAAAATCTGATAACGAGTTTTCCGCTCATTTCGGACAACAATATTACGCTCCTTAACCAAAACCCAAGAATTAAAGACTTTTTCCATAACGGATTGATTTGACCTCAATCCCACCCTTCCGTTTTCTACAACGAAATCGTATTCTTTAGCAGCAGTCAGACCAAGACCGTATTCAGAAAATTCAAAGAAAACAACAACATAATCTCCATCATCCATATTTCGCACATTAAACGAAATATCGTCAGCCTTTGGTAACGTCGACTTTGCATGAGCCAATGCCGTTTCGTCTTTAACGAAAACAACATCATTCGTATCACTTGACAAGCTTTTGTTCGTCTGAATTATTTCGCCATCTTTTTTACAAACTGAATAGTAAAGGTCTTTCCCATAAATAAAATGATAGTAGAAAGGTTCAAAATCATCCTTCAGGCAGTCCTTTCGCAGAGAACAATTTGAGCGTATATCAAATGACCCACTACGATATATTGACGTATATATCATAGAAGATTTGACCTGCGGGCACGATTTCAACAAAGGAAATCTAACCGGGTTTCCGGGCTCAAAACAGTCATAATGATAATCTGGAGCAAAATAGAGGGTTCCATTCCACGATATCGGCCGTATATCGGTTTCACCATACGCAAACCCCATCAATCCTATCGGACGTTCCAAGGTGCTATCGCTTTTCGCATAAACAAGAATGTTTTCAGGAGCCCATTCGTCGTCATTCCACTTGTAGTAAAACCAGCCGGGATTTCCATCCTTATCAGGATACATTTCCCGCCGGTAGTTTGAATCACGAGCATCAACAACTACTGGTATTTCGTCAATCCATTCTCTGTAATCCGGTACTAGGACATAAAGCGTTTTGGAAAGATCTGCTTTATTGTAATCACCCCTACACGACTCACCACGGACATCCTGTATGTAGAACCCGTCGGTTTCTTCATAAAGCCGACAAAAATCATCTGATATATAAAAAAGAGAATCACGGCCAAAAGCCTCAAAAATAATCTTTATATAGATAGCCGATGCACTGTTAGGAGTCAACGGATCTACTAACATACTATCCTTTGCCGAATAAACAAGTATTTCTTCCGGCACTGAGTCAGTTTCCCACGAATAACTAAACCAGCCATCACCACCAGCATCCTGCATCTGGTGTCGAATTCCATCATTATTTTCAACAAGAAACGGATTACCCATCATCCAATTCCGAGAAGACGGAACCTGAACAAAAAAAGTTAACTGTTCTGATATAGAAAAAGAACTCATTATCAAAAGAAGTGCAACAAGTCTCTTCATATCACCTCCTGCAAATGGCATAAGACGGGTTTTCAATGGGATTATAATCTACTCGAATCATCTTCGTATATTGATGAACCGTAATATCCTTACAATAAATCGTAAGCAGTTCATCACGGTTCCTCTACTACCCCATTTATTTGAATATAAATTATTTTTTTTACAAAGTAAGCACACTTTGCATTAACATATTTTTACAAACGAATTTCGATTATCGATAACTACCCCTTCACGAGTCGGGCGCAGTATATGGGGCCACAGCCGTTGCACCTGTCGGGCAATATGTGCACCCCGCATTCGGTGCAGTCCGCCCCCTCGGGGAGGTTTTCGAGCGGTTCAACACGCATCGCGGGGCGTTTTTTCAGGATTCGCTTCACCACATCGTCGTTTTCTACGGGAGAGAGCGCGCAGGTGCCATACACGAGCGTTCCACCGGGTTTCAGGGCATCGATAGCGGATGCCAAGAGCCCGCCCTGTTCCACCGCAAGGCGCTTCACCCGCTTTACCGACCACACCTTGAGATGTTCCGGCGCATTGAGCACGTGCCTGTCCGAAGAACAGGGAGCATCGAGCAGAATCCTGTCAAAACTCTCCTTGCGGTGGAGCCCGAACTTCACGCCGTCGTAACCCGAGACGGTCACGACCTTCCGCCAATCTGCCGGCAGGGAATTCTCGATAACGTGCGAAAGGCGCAGCCTCCGGTCCGGAGAGCGGTCGTTACTTTGTAAAAAACCTTCCCCCGCAAGCATAGAGGCAATCACGAGCGTCTTGCCTCCGGGAGCGGCGCACATGTCAAGCACGCTATCGCCGGGGCGAACCCCGAGGGCGCGGGCGGCAAACACTGACGCTTCGTCCAGGTAATACGGTTCGAGTCCCTCGCCAAAGCGCAACTCCGTCGCGCGCCCCTCCCCCTTCAGGGATTCAAGGAGTACCGGCCAGCGTTCGCCAAACAGGTTCGTGAAGTAGTCAAAAAATTCCATACTAGTTGTTAGTCATTGGTCATTAGTCATTAGTCATTAGTCATTAGTCATTGGTCATTGGTCATTGGTCATTAGTCATTAGTCATTGGTCAATAGTTATTGGTTGCAATTCAATGACCTGTATATTTTCAAGATAAAAAAAACTCTCTGCTCAGGGGTATGAACAAAGAGTTTTCGTTGAGCTACCAGGATTCGAACCTAGACAAACAGAGTCAGAATCTGTTGTGCTACCATTACACCATAGCTCAGTGTGGGCACAACTTTAGAAAAAATTCTTCAGTTGTGCAAGGGGTAATTCCAATTATTTTACAGATTTCGGCAAAGTCGGCGGGGTGTAGGTCATTCCCTGCCATTCCAGCATGTCGCCCTTGGGCAGGTTCACGAAGGTAGTCACCACGTATTCATCGAGCGGGGTTTCCGCCGCCTGCAGGGTCGAAACGACCTTCGTATCGCCAGAATAGAGGAGCAGTTCCTGTTCGCCGGAAGGTATATCCTTGATTCTCAAGGAGTTACAAGTCACCGTACGGACAAAGTGCGCCGTACCCTTCGCGCCCACGACCACGCTGTTCACCATGCAGTTGCTCGACTGCGTAGAATCGCGCGGGTCAATCACGAGGGCAATCGTACTGATCAGCCCGGACTGCGGGGTAAGGCTCGCCTTGCCCAGGTTGAGCGTGTCGTTATCCAGGTCCTTGATTTCGGCATACCTCGCATAGCGGCTCAGGCCCGTCATCTTCGTCTTCACGGAATCGCCGAGCCTGTATTCCACGCGGAAACTATCGTAGGGGACGCTGTCGGGCACAGGCAGCCACCAACGGCCCGTACTGTCGGTCACGGTCTGGGCCACGAACTCGGAAGAATCGCCCACGAACTCGAACCCGTAGATGTCGGTAATCGCCATGACCTCGACCCCGGCACAGGGGTGCCCCGCACCGCAGGCGACAGAACCCATTATCCTGCTGAGGTTTTCGGGCTCTTCGGGGACCTGCTTCATGAGGCTGTCCACGTCGGAGGTCGTGCTCCAGATAAACGGCCCCACATTGAGCGTATCGCCCGCCTTTGCCTCGAGGGAATCCATGCTCCACACTCGGTAGATGAGGCTATCGGCAATACCCTTGTCCTGGAGCTTCGCCACAATCTGCGGGTCGCCCGGGCAGAACCCGAACCACCACGTACCGGCTGGAATCATCATCTTGAACGAATCGCCCGCGAACACGCTCTGCGCGAACGGCATGCCGGGCATGTACACCGTGAAGTGCGACCCGACCGCCACAGCAGGACTGTCCGGCTCGGCGTAGTACATCACGCTCTCGAAGAACGCCGCCTTCTCGAGCTTGATGGTATCCAGGTCCCTGGAACCGCTAACCACGCGCGGCAGGTAAGAGATTTCCTCGGCATCCTGGTCGATAACAGCAATCTGGAACGTATCGGCAATCGCGGAATCGAATGCGAACACGCCCAGCGTATCGGTCTTGACCTCGATAAATTCAGGCACGACCGCCTTATCCTTCGCGGAATAGATCTTCGACATGCGGACGGCGGCTGCAGGCGCACGCGCGCCATCGGTGCGGGTAACGGTACCCGTCACGGCAGAGGCGGTAAGCATGTTCTCGGTATCGGTAGCGGTCCCCGAGAGTTTCTCGGTATCGGAACAAGCAAAAAACAGGGCACTACAGGCGACAGCCAAAGTCAAAGCGTACTTCATTTCGCGTCCTCCCCGTCCTTAACAGACTTGGATTCCTTCTCCTTGCTGAGAGGGAAAAACTGAACGTTCAACTCACACACCATTGTTTCACCGCTGTCGGAGCGCACAATATCCAAAACTTCCTTACGGAAAACGTCAATCTTGTTGATGATGCGTTCGAGCCCCTCGGCCGAGACACTCATCGTGGTACAAGATACATTTCTGCGCTCGGTACTGTAGTGGTCCAGGGCGCTTTTCGCAAGGTCAATCATCTGCTTCTGGAACTGGTGACCGAAAATCGGGGCGATTTCGCGCCCGCTCGATATGGTCTTGTTCACGGAGCGGTAGAAGCCGTCTTCGGCAAGGTCGATAAGCCCGAGGTCGAGCAGCAACTGGATAGCCTGCTTCGCCTGCGGGAGCGTAATCTTGGGGTTCAGGAACAGGGCAACTTCCTGAATGTTCTTTTCGTTGATATTGAGTACCGAAAGGGATTCGCGAACCGCCACGTAATACCACTTGCTGTAGTATTCCTGCTGGTTCTTGGTGAGCGTCTTGACCGTGCGGGGCAGATGCGCCGACATCTGGTCGAATATCTGCTGCTTGGACGCGGGAGTGGTCGCGTGGGTGAAATCCACCATCAGGGTGAAGTAGCGGCTCTCGCGTTCGTTCAGGCCGAGTGCGGCGATGAACTTCGGGAGCATCTGCGGGGTCAGCGACTTGCGGCCGCGGATCAGGTCGAGGTAGAGCCCCGACGAGGAATACCCGGCCTTCTTCGCGAAGGACCTGTAAGAGAAGTAGCGCTGCACGGACTTACGGTACTCATAGTAATCCTGCAGGTACTTCCTATAGTTGTAATAGGCGTAGACGTTCATTAAAAGCAAAGATAATTTATTTATTTCTTGGGAACACCCCCTTTTTTGCAAAAAGTGGCAAAATTCACCTTTTTCGAACAAAAAGAGCAAAAAAGAACACTTAGAGAACACTTTTTGCTTTTTACCTATACCCTTTCGCCAAAAATTTGGGTATATTTGGAGAACACCCAATCCCATCCCTCGGACCTTCGCTAATACTCCTAGCGAAGGTCCTTTTTGATATCCGTTCGCGCTAGACGCGGGTGCGACGTCTCCGGTATGCGCTCACTCTCGCCTCGACGGCTCGTTAATACGAGCCGCCTCCGGCTCACGGGCAATCCGCTCGCGCTACGTTGCAGGTTTCAAGACCTCCGGTTTCTCACTCGCCCCCACCTAAAGGTGGCCATGTACACTAAGGCCTAAAGGCCAAGTGTCCAAAGGTCGCCTTCACGGCCGGTTAATACCGGCCGTTCTCGGCTCACAGAGAAACGCTCAACGTTTATAGCACCGACAACAGCTTTCGGCTCACGGGAAGCTGCTCTATGTTTATTGCGCCGAAGGCGCCTTTTTATTTTTAAATTTGGGTACATGGATTTAAAGAAGAAGGCTTTAGGGTTGGGCGCGCGGGTACTGCGCATCGCAGGAATCATCCTTGTCATATACGTGAGTATGGTGTTCTACCTCGCGCTGACCGAGCGCAGGAACGCCTTCCCGCGCGCCATCACGCACAAGGAGGCCCGCGAAGCCATCGCAAGTACCGCGAAGGGCATCACCTGCACTACCGCAGACGGCACCGTTCTCGAAGGCTGGGCCATCGGGAACAGGGGCGACAAAGCCCTCCTCTACTACCCCGACGCCGACGAAGATGCGGCCCAGTTCCTCGCCGAAGTCCAGTCACTGGAAGGAACAACGCTCCTCACGTTCAACTACAGGGGCTCGGGCAACAACAAGGGCACTCCCTCGGGCGAAACCTTCGAACCCGACGCTAGCGCCATCCGGGAATGCGCCACCGAATGGGGCGGCGCCCCCGCATTTGTCGCGGGCCGCGGCACGGGAGCGATTCTCGCCGCAAAGAACACCAGCAAGGGCCAGATGCTCATTCTCATCGACCCGGTCAAGAGCATCGCAGACGCCATAAACGGAAAATACGGGAACCTTTACCCCAAATTTTTGGTACGTGCAAAAGTGGCCATGCCGGCCGACTTGTCCTATATCACGGAAAACCGCAAGGTACTCGTTTTCGACCGTGAAAAACATCGTGTCAAAAATCACGCATTTTTGAAGGATTTTGACAAACTAGACACCCTGAAGCGGGGCGAAAAAACACTCCGCAAAACGTTGTCTATCCTAACAAGTGAACAGCCGTAGGCACCCGCAAGCCCTTATTTTATGCGGGTTTCAGCCATTTAGGCCCTTCTCCATCAAACAAGTTTCCTTTGTCTAAATTTGTCAGCAAATTACAGAAAAACTATTATTTTTCCAAATAACCTTGTCTTAAAAGGGGCTTGACAAAAAGCATAAAATTATATATTAATTTACTTGTTAGGGAGCGAATTAATCATTCACAAGAGGTGTATATTATGGAAAACAAAATTACAATCAAGATGGATATCCGAGGGTTTATCCGTTTTTCCAACCAGGCCGTCAAGGACCTTAAGATCGACAAGAACCCGTACGCGGACGTCGAAATCGATACCGTGGGCAAGCGCATCGCCGTGACCCCGACCAAGACTCTCAAGACGACCTCCTTCCGCTTCATGCCCAACGGCGCAGGCTACCTGCTCTACTTCAAGGGCGCCATGAACAACACCGGTTTCCAGGTCGTTCCCGGTGCCTACACGATGGTCAAGGAAGGCAACAGGGTTGTTTTCTCCGGCAACGCTCCCGCCAAGAAGAAGGGCAGCTGGGAACTGTTCCCCTGCCGCAACTCCGTCGGCATCCCGATGCTCTCCATCGACAGCCGCGGCACCATCATTTTCGACAAGCGTTCCTGCACGGCACTCGAAACCGCGAAGAACGACACCATGGTCGCCGAGTACGACGCAAGCAAGAAGATGTTCAAGCTCACCTTCGGCAAGAAGGGCTTCATCAACGTCCGTACCATCGCAAGCCACGCGAACGCCTCGTTCATGGGCACGCTTTCTTCGCACGGCATCGCCCTTCCCACGAAGAGCTACCGTACGGAATGCAAGATTGCGGGCAAGGTCGTGACCTTCAGCGTCGCGCCGCTCATCGCCGAACAGAAGAAGGCAAAGGCTAAGTAACCCAGCAGGCTCCGTATGGTAGACGTACTCAAGGCATTCTATTCCGTTCACTACAACTTCGGCATCCTCGCCATAATCATATTGCTTGTCGGCATCTTCTTTGCAACGAAGAGGATGTGGATATTCCTTGCGATTACGGTGGCTGTCGTGCTCGTCATGAACGTTGTCCTGTACAAGATGACGGACGGAAAGTCCTGGACCATCGAGGCGGCGGTCGTGAAGAACGCCTACGGGACAGAATACAAGGCCGACCCCATGACCTTCTCCGTCCAGAAAAACTGGGTAAGCAAGGAAGGCATCGTGGTGGACCGCGGAGACACCATCCATCACTGGTGCTGGGTCGACCAGCTCTGGGAGGAATTCTCGCAGACTGACGTCATCGGAGCGCTCTGGGGCGAAAACAAGAGCAAGAAGATGATCAAGGCATCTGAATCGCACGGCGAAGGTGTCGGCGAATAAAAGCCCGCTCTAGAGATTCTCAAGAATTAGCCCGCCTTTTTCCATACGGAGGAAGGCGGGTTTCCATATCCACTCCCCAGGAGAGGCGACCACACCACCCTCGACATCCCACATGCCTGCGAGATGATGGTGACCGTGGATGCAGAAGTCGCAATTGTTGCGCTTGAGGACGGACTTGCCCCAACTCAGGTATTCTTCGAGGCGGATCTTTCGGGATTCGCCGATTTTTCGGCTATTGCGACCCACAAAACGCGCGAGCGCCATTCCCCAGTCCGGGTGAATCTGCTTGAAAAGGAAACGGTTCAGCGGGAAGTCGAGAACCCGGCGCATAATCCGGTACCCGAAATCGGATTTGGGAACGCCGTCGCCGTGATGGAAATAAACGCGCTTGCCCTGGATTTCAAGGATCAGGCTCCTGTGGACCTGCACCCCGAGCGCCTTCGGGAAGAAATCCCCGTAGGCAAAGTCGTGGTTCCCGCGCAAGATATGCACCTCGCAGCCCGCCTGGACAAGTTCACGGAGCGTGAAGAAGAGTTCCATGTGGTTCTTGTTCACGTAGTCGCTGTACTCGTACCAGAACTCGAACAGGTCGCCCACGACAACCAGGTGCGACGCCCTGCCCTTGATGGAGGCGAGGAAGTCCACGAGCATCTTCTCGCGGTCGGGCAACGCACCCGGAGGGTTTACCCCCAGGTGGGCATCGGATATGAAGTAGGCACAGGATTCCATCACGAGATGAATATAGTAATTGGGAGTTCGTAGTTATTAGTTATTAGTTGTTAGAATATGCGGGTTGCGGGAAGTTTATCGCCAAACAAAAGAATTATATTTAGGGTAATGAGTTTTTCCGTAGCAAAATCGCTGGTCTTTGCAGGTTGCGCCCTCCTTGCGGGGTGTTCGATGAGCCTCACGAAATTCGACCTGCAGGAATACCCGAAGACTATCCCGTTCTTCGAGCCCATCACGATTGCATACGGCGGGGACACGCTCTACCTCGATACGAACCTGCAGCGCGCCTACACGCGGGTAATAGACACGCTAAGCTACCCGATGGAAAGCTGCCGCGGGGTGGCGCACATCGATGCAAGCGTCTCGCAGGACGAACAGCCGAGCGCCTGGAACGTGGGTCTCGCATTCGTGCCGTTCTGGCCGATTGCCCCCGTGAAAGAAACGTGGACCTACAGGATGGACGTGCGCATTTTTTGCAACGGCTCCCTCACCTTCAAGGCGGAACTCGAAGAAAACGAACACGTGGACGCCTTCTGGTACGGCAAGTTCCGGGCCGATCTCGTGAACGATGCCTCGCAGGAGATGCACCGCAAGCTGCTGGAACGCATCCGGTACGAAACGCAACTCGGAAGGAACACCGACCTCAATTCCGCGCAGGACTTTTAGCATGCACACTCTCTATATTGTCGCGACCCCCATCGGGAACATGGAAGACATCACCTACCGCGCCGTGCGGATCCTCAAGGAAGTCCCGCTCGTGCTCGCCGAGGACACGCGACACACGCGCATCCTGTTCGACAACTACGGGATAAGCACCCCGATGGAAGCCTACCACGACTTCAACAAGGAGAAGGTGACCCCGAAGTACGTGGAATACCTGAAGAACGAGGGCGATATCGCGCTCGTGAGCGACGCGGGAACGCCGGGCGTCGCCGACCCCGCATTCAATCTGGTGCGGCAGTGCGTGCGCGAAGGTATCGACGTGCGCGCTGTTCCCGGGCCCTGCGCGATGATTACCGCGCTTGTTTCGAGCGGCATGCCCACCGACCACTTCACGTTCCAGTACTTTTCGCCCAAGAAGAGCGCCCAGCGCATCCACCTGCTCGAGAAGCTGAAGGACGAAGAGGCGACGCAGATTTTTTACGCGAGCCCGCACAACATCGACAAGTTCGTCGAGGAAATCGGCCAGGTTTTCGGCGAAATCAAGATTGCGCTGATGCGCGAACTCACCAAGAAGTTCGAGGAACACCTGATTGGCACGCCGGCCGAGATAACGGCCCACTTCAAGGCGCACCCGCCCAAGGGCGAATTCGTGCTGATATTCAACCCGAAGGACAAGAGCGGACTGTAAAAACATATGATGGACAAGATTAAGAATTTATTTAGCTCGCTCCCGAAAATTTACTGGATTTATTTCGCAGCTCTTTTTGTAGCGGAACTTGTCGCGTTCGCGCTCCGGCCCAACGAACCGGGGCTATACTCGAACCCCGTGCACTTCGCGCCGCTCGCCATCGCGCTCGGGTTCCTGTTCACGCGCGAGGCCCGCAAGAACTTCCGCCGCCACATATACACCTACGGCATATTGCAGTTTGCATTCCTCGCCCTCGACTACACCCTCGGGGATTCTACCGGAGTGGGGCATGCAGGCCTGTACCAGATAGCGACCCTCGCCCTCCCGCTGTTTATCTTCTGGCTCGTGCTATTCGCCCGCTGGAACGTTGCGCGAATCCGCGAGTTCGATTCCCGCAGGGCGCTTCTCCTGAGCGGTATCGCCTGGGGGCTGTTCGCATTCGCCTTCCCGCCTCTCCCGCTCGGGCCCGCCGCCCTCCTGCTTCTCGTGCCCTGGTTCATCGTGCTTGACCGCTACAACAGGAACACCGCAATATTCGCGACGTTCTGGTCGGGAATGATTTACAACACGGTGAACTACTACTGGATTTACAACGTGATGAACGTGGATTCCGCGCCCTCCGGCCTAATCTGCCTCGGCGTGTTCCTGCTCATCGCATTCTTCAGCGCGTACAGCGTGTTCGCCGCGTTCATCTACACGCTCGCAAAGAACATCAAGTTCGGTGGCCGCGCCTGGCTACTCGCGCTCTACCCCATATTCTATGCGGGCCTCGAGATGACGCGCACCCGCGGGGATTTCGCCTTCCCGTGGAGCCACCTCGGTTACGTTTTCGGCAACACGCTCGAATCCCTGCAGGCGCTCTCCGTCATCGGCATCTTCGGGTACACCGCACTCATCATCGCATCGAACATGATGGTCGCGAAGGCCATCGAAAGCCCGTGGACGCGCAACAGGCGCGACGTTCTCGCAAAGCTCCCGCTGGCCGTGCCCGCACTGATATACGCGGCCCTCCTGGTTCACGGGAACGTGGTGCTCAGCAGGCCCGAGGCACAGCCCTTCTACGGTGCCGACGCTCCGGAAACGCCCCTGATGGCGATGGTCCAGCCGAGCATCCAGCAGGGGGAAAAGTGGAGCAAGGCACGGTTCGATTCCATTACCGCAAAAACCTTCGGCATGGTGAACGACAGTGTAACCGCGGGGACAAACCTTATCATCCTCGCCGAGACCGCCGTTCCTGACCACATACGCAGGCAACCCGCGACAATCCGGGCGCTGCACAAGCTCGCGGAGCGCCACAATGCAGCGGTTCTCACAGGCGCGCTAGACTTCCACCGCAACGAACCGGGAAGCCCGCGCAAGTACGACATCTACAACGCGTCGTTCCTCTTCACGCCCGAAGATTCCCATTCTTACCAGCGCTACATCAAGAAGCACCTCGTGCCCTTCAGCGAGCGCATCCCCTTCGACGACATCTTCCCCATCCTCAACTACGTGGACCTGGGCGAGGGCGACTTCGTGCCCGGCAAGGAAACTCCCGTGTACGAGCCGTTCAAGTGGACGCCCTTCATCTGCTACGACGCCATCTTCGGCGACCTCGTGCGCGAGGCAATCAACGCGGGTTCGCGCCTGATGGTGAACATCACGAACGACGGCTGGTTCGGCAGGAGCACCGCCCCCTACCAGCACCTGAACCTGGTTCGCTACCGCGCCATCGAGAACGGCATGCCCACCGCAAGGCTTGCAAACAGCGGCGTCACGGCATTCATCGACCAGTACGGGCATTTCGACAAGAACACCGAAATCTTTACCGACCGCGTAGTCTCGCGCAAGATGCAGCTCAAAACCCGCGACACGCCCTACCAGCACTACGGTGACAGCGTAGAGACCGCCCTCCTGTGGTTCTTCGCGATTTACCTGCTGGCATGCTTCGGCCTTGCCCTCATCAACAGACGCCCCACGCCCGCTTGCAAAACAGCGTAAAATCTATGCACAAATGAGCAATTTTTTGCTATATTTGCCGCGATGGATTTTGGAACACGCGTAAATACCTGGTGGAGCCGCAAGTGGCTCGACACGCTCCTGGAATCGGCCGACGAGCAGGCCGTGAAGCAGGGGCTAAAGTTCGTGGAACGCGGGCAGGTAACGAGCATCGACATCATCGACAACCGCGTGATTTCCGTAGTGAAGGGCCCGAACGGCGGCGTACACAACAACTACATCGTGTTCCCCAAGTTCAAGGACGAGAAGACCGACGTGTTCATGAACCTGCTGATGCAGCAGCCCGCCGAGATGCTCGCGCTCAAGAACGGGGCAATGAACCCGCCGCTCGAACTTCTGCTCGCCAAGAGCGGGCTCACGCTTTTCGACAGCATCGCCGACGTGAAGATGGGCTGCGACTGCCGCGACCCCGTGCCCTGCAAGTACATCGTGGCGACCTTCGTGATGATTGCCGAGCAGGCCGATTCGAGCCCCAACCTACTGTTCAAGCTGCACGGGCTCGACCTGGAAGCCTACCGCGAGCACCACACGCTGGAAGCGAACCTCGAGGCCCCGCAGGAACAGAAAATCGTGCGCGCCCTGGGCGGCAAGAGCAAGATTTTTGAACAGGCGGTAGACAACCGGCTCGACTTCGCCGAGGATTCCAGCGACAGCCTGTTCGCAGGCTCGCAGGGTTCCGTTACCCGCACGCCCCGGCAGATACTGCCGCAATTCGATTTCGATTCCTGGAAGGACTATTCGCGCATACTGCCCGCAATGCTGCCCAACTACCCCAAGTTCTGCCCCGCCGGGAACTTCCGCAAGAGCTTTACCGACGAGCTGGAAGGCTGCCGCAAGTTCTTCGCGAACTACGAGAACTTTGACCAGTTCCTGGAGCACTACCGCGTAAACAACTCCAAGACGTTTATCGCCGAGAACGAGGCCCTGCGCATCTACCACAAGAACGGCTGGCGCTGGCATTTCGACCACCTGAACGAAGGCGGGAACGTCATCGAGACGGGCCTCAGCGTGCCCCAGGTGATGGGAGCCGTGAGCTGGCTCGGGGGCCGCAACCTCTCCTGGCACCACTACACGGCATGCTACCTCTTCTTGCTACTGAAGGTGGCGTTCCACCTGGTACGCACGGGCGCCATCTACCCGCAGGTTTTCTGGACGCACAAGGATGTCGCACAGGTGCGCTGGCTCCCCGCCGAAATGCTGCCCGATATCCTCGGGATTGTCGCGGACCTCGAGGCGGCCGCCCCGCAAAAGTTTGCGTTCACCGCCCGCGAAGAGGAATTCGTGGAAATGGCGGAACCCGCAGAACAGGTGCTCTCGCTGTTTATTTCGCAGCTGCTGCGGTTCGCACACACGTACAAGCCCGCGCTCAAGACAAACCACGGGAACCTGCTATCGTTCTTCTTCACGTGCGTCTCGGGCAGGCTCGCAGGCAACATGCTCTCCGTACCGGCGGGCATCCAGAAGTGGTTCTCCGTCTATTCGAGCCTCGATTTCCGCACGCAACTGCTATTCAAGTGCTACGAGAGCGGCGAGCAGGTCGCACTCGAAGTTTTCGTCATCGATACGGACAAACTCACACCCCTTTCTACTTTATTCGAAGAGAACGACGCTCGCCTGCTTTCGATCCTGAACATTCTGAACGGTATCGCGGATTCGTTCAAGCCGATGGGCACCTACATCGAGAACCGTGCGGCCTCCCCCATCATGATGCAGGGAGCCGTACTGCTCCAGTTTTTGCAGGATTGCCTCAAGAAACTCGAGATTTTCGGCATCAAGACTGAAATTCCGAAGAACCTGATGAACGTGGGCAAGCCCAAGCCCAAGATTCGCCTGCAGGGCAGCATGAGTTTTGGCGCGTTTACCGCGAACGACCTGCTCGATTTTGACTGGGAAGTGGCGATTGGCGACGAGAACGTGTCGGCGGAAGAATTCCTGGAACTTGCCGAGAATGCGGACGGCCTGCTGAAATACAAGTCACAGTATGTGGAGGTGAGCGCCGAGGACCTGCAACGCATCCGCGAACAGATTGAAGGCCGCGCGAAAGGTACGAAAGACCCCGATGCGGGTGCGGAAGGCGCCGCGGGTAAGGACGGCGCGGGTTCCGCCGCAGGTGATGAAAGCGCGAACGGCGAAGGCACAGACGACGAACCGGTCATCACGCAGGCGAAACTCGTGCAAGCGTGCTTCACCGGCGAATGCGACGGCATCCCGGTCGACATGGCGGGCGAATTCAAGCAGCAGTTCGATTCCTGGCGCAGCGAAACCGAAGTCGCCCTCCCCGAACACCTGAACGCGACCATGCGCCCCTACCAGGTGCGCGGCTACTCGTGGATGTACAAGAATCTCGAAATCGGTTTCGGTTGCATCCTTGCCGACGACATGGGCCTCGGAAAGACCCTCCAGGTCATCGCGTTCCTCCTCAAGATGCACGAAGAAGGCAAGCTCGCCGAAAAGAAGGCGCTCGTAGTATTGCCCGCGGGCCTACTGTGCAACTGGCAGGTCGAAATCAAGAAATTCGCGCCCGACCTCACGTTCTTCGCCTACCACGGCGGGAGCCGCGACCTCGAGAAATTCCACGCCGACGTGTTGCTCACCACCTACGCCACGTTCCGCAAGGACTTTGACGAACTGAACGAACGTGAATGGCAGGTAATCGTCATCGACGAAGCGCAGAACATCAAGAACGCCGACAGCGAGCAGAGCAGGCTATTGCGCCGCATGCGCGCCCCCATGAAAATCGCGATGAGCGGCACCCCCGTCGAGAACCGACTCATGGAATTCTGGACCATCATGGATTTTGCGAACCGCGGGTTCTTCCCGAACGCCGCCGAATTCCGCGAAAAGTTCGAGACGCCCATCCAAAAAATGGGCAACGAGAAGGTGGCAGAAACGTTCCGCAAGATTACGGCACCCTTCATGCTGCGCCGCCTCAAGACAGACAAGAGCATCATCAGCGACTTGCCCGACAAGATTATCCAGGACGAATACGCCGAACTCACCAAGCCGCAGGCAGCTCTGTACCAAAAGACACTCGAGCACTTTATGCAGGAACTCGAGATGGAACAAGCGCTGAGCGAGAAGGCGAACGACGCGCACGCGCTATTCAAGCGCAAGGGAATCATATTGCAGATGATTCTCGCCTTGAAGCAAATCTGCAACCACCCCGCGACATTCCTGAAGGGAGCCGCAGCCGCACCGCAGGAGAAGGTCGCTGAGCCCGCCGAAGCGACGCCGGCCCTTACCTCCGGCAAGATGCAGATGCTCCTCGACCTGCTCACCTCCATCCAGGAACAGGGCGAAAAGACGCTCATCTTCACGCAGTTCGCCGAAATGGGATTCCTGCTCGAAAAGACAATCACGGAAGAACTCGGGCTCCGCACGCACTTCTACCACGGCGGATGCACGCAGACGCAGCGCACCTCCATGATCGAGGACTTCCAGAAGAACCCCGAATGCAAGGTGCTCATCCTCTCGCTCAAGGCGGGCGGAACGGGCCTCAACCTCACCGCCGCATCGCAGGTCATCCATTACGACTTGTGGTGGAACCCCGCCATCGAAGCGCAGGCCACCGACCGCGCCTTCCGTATCGGGCAGACGCGCAACGTGCAGGTCCACAGGTTCATCACCAAGGGAACGTTCGAAGAAAAAATCAACGCGCTTCTCGAGACAAAGAAATCCATCGCGAACATGACCGTGAGCGCGGGCGAAACCTGGCTCGCCGACATGGACGACAAGCAGCTCGGCGAAGTCTTCGGGCTCGACAACACCCTCGTATAGCAAGATTTCTGCGCAAACTAATCACAGAAAAAGGCCGCCGGAGCGGCTTTTAGTGTCAGCTACCCATTACACTGTAGTTCGACAATAAAAAAAGTACAAGTGCATTTTTTTTGCGGCCAAACCTTGCAAGTATTTGTCCTCAATTAAATTTCCCTCAGAATCGTATGGAAAAAGGGTGGAACCTTCTTTTTTTAGACTCCAATTCAATGTCTATATCGTTTAAAAGCTTTGCGAAGTCTTTCATCAGGTAGCGAATCTAAAAGAAAAAGTACCTTCCTATTATGAAATTCTTCATAATTCTTTTTTATTAGACCACCGCGAGTCATGCTTATAGATCCTAAATACTTATCATTTTTTGTGTAACAATCTACCAAGAATCTGTAATCATTAAAATCATCTTCTTTTTCCTTAAAAAGAACATCATTTGGCTTTTCAAAAAGACTGTAATAAATAGATTCTTCTGTTACGTCATACCTCATTATAAAGCCCCCTTCTCTCAAATTTCTTGTTTCTGTCTGATGAGAGCCCATTAAATTTGGATTAAAAACATATACTAAGCAGTAACTCGCATATACTCTTTCGTCCTTTTTTTCCGTAACAATTTCATCATCCTTTGAACATCCTAGAAAAACAACAACATACAATATCAAAAAAAACTGATAAATTCTCATATTATTCTCCTTGATGATATTGTGCAGTGTCACTGACATAGAAGCCTTTTCCAGACCAACGTGCGCCGAAATAGTCCAGGGCATTTTGTTCATGTTGCGCCATACCTCTCCAATCATAGTAATTCAATACGTAGCCATCGTTTCACCAAAAGGACCGAAATAGACGTTGCCGACATTAAAATAATATGATTTAGATTCAAAACCATTCAAAAAATCTTTATATTGCCCTCCTTCATACTTGACGACTCCAATTACACCGTCAATGCCATAATGATATATATCTAATTGAACAGTGTCTTTATATATTCTTTTTGATTGTTCTTCAAGAAACAAGGCATCTTCAGGTGATATACAAGAATGGCAATTCGCTGTTGTGGAAACATAGAAATAACCTGACCCCCAAACACTTTTTATTGGAGATCTTTCAAACTTTATATAAGCAAATATAAAGAGAAATATTAAAAATAATACTATAAAAATTTTCTTTCCAAATTTCAGCATCTTTAACCTTATTTCTGTATTCTAGGAATAGTTATCAAATTATTCTGAAAATTATGTCTCTTGTTTCCATTATATTTCCTTATTACTGGTTGGAGCTTTTCTATCCAATCATAGGAAATTTCAAGTTTATCCGTTTTAGGCCCGTCGCGCTAGACCAGTTTTTTTGCAACGAAAACGACGTTTTCAGGCTCTTTTTAACATTTGCTTAACCAAATAAGCAATTTTTGTATAAAACTGCTTGTTTTATTAAGCAAAATAACGTATATTTAAACAAAAACAGCAATCAGAGGTCCGGCTTATGGAACAGTTGCAAGCCCAACATTTACGTATGCTTTCCCGACTCGACATGCCCAACCAGCGAAGCCTGATGTCGAAAATCAACTGGGAATCGCGTCTGATTGCCATACGCGGGGCACGCGGTGTCGGCAAGACCACCCTGCTCCTGCAGCATATCAAGAGCGAATACGGAATCGCGCCCGAAGCCTGCCTTTACGCAAGCCTGGACCACATCTACTTTGCCCGTCACACGCTTCTTGATTTGGCGGATGAATTCTACAAGCGTGGCGGGAAATGCCTGTGTCTGGACGAGGTCCACAAGTACGATGGCTGGAGCCGTGAAATCAAGAACATCTACGACGGGTTTCCCGACCTGAAAGTCGTGTTCACGGGTTCTTCTCTTCTGAACATCCTGAACGCCGAGGCGGACCTTTCGCGCCGCTGCGTGAGTTACGACATGCAGGGGCTGTCGTTCCGCGAATACCTGCTTTTTAAGGAAGGAATCTCGCTACCGGTTATCCCGTTAGAAGATATCCTGCAAAATCCGCTAGACGCGTCCACGGCGGTTGTCAGCGCCTGCAAGCCGCTCAAGTACTTCAAGCCCTACCTAAAGGAGGGCTACTACCCCTTTTTTCTGGAAAAGAACATCGACTACCTGACGCAGGTTCAAAAAGTGGTGAATCTGATTCTGGAAATCGAGTTGCCGCAACTGAGTGGCGTCGATATCGCAAACGTGCGGAAACTCCGCAGCCTGCTTGCGGTCTTGAGTTCCGGGGCCCCATTTGTCGTCGACATCAGCAAGATGGCGCAGACGGCGGAACTGAACCGCAACACCATCGTGAATTACCTTTCTCACCTCGGCAGGGCGAAGTTAATTAACCTGCTGTATAGCGACACGCAGAACATCAAGCGGATGCAGAAGCCCGACAAGATTTACATGGAAAACTGCAACCTGCTGCACGCGCTGTCGCTTATGCAAGTCGAAGTCGGGACGGAACGCGAGACATTCTTTGCCAACCAGCTCTCGTACCAGCATACGCTGGAATACGCCAAACGGGGGGACTTTTGCATCGATCGCAAGTGGACTATCGAGGTGGGCGGGCAAAGCAAGGACGGGAAACAGATTGCCGGAGTCACGAACGCGTTTATCGCTTCGGACGATATCGAGTATGCCCTGGGCAACAAAATCCCGCTCTGGCTTTTCGGCTTCTTGTATTAGCTCTGAAAAAGGCCGCCGGGGCAACCTTCTTATTAAAACTTAATCTATTTTGATTTCACTTTTTCTTTGATGAAAAAAAAGTGTAAATCCCCGCTAGGTTCATTTTCTCTTTGTACTATATTGGTCCCATTCACACAAAAAACTTGCGTTTCTTCAATCATCCAATTTCCAGGGAATTTTTTCGTAAGCCATTCCTTATATTTCTCGCGAAACGGAACCAACTTGTACACAAAATAACACAGAGAATCACAAATTTTAGGATTTTCTTGGAGATTCCCGTCTGTTATAGGACAGTAATATCGATCAACGAGACCTAATCGATAATGGATCGAATCACCCTCATCTCGTTTAAATTTTTCGATATACTTTAAAACAGAATCGGCATCTACATAGTCAGGGCAATACACGCCATTTACAACTTTATATTCAAGTTTTTTGTTATTCTTTTCACCTTGTCCAAAAGCAAGGCAAAAAGAAGAAAGCAACAATAAAAAAAGCAACTTTTTATTCATTAGAATAGAATTCCATTTTTTATGTTGTAACAAGCCGTAGAATTATTCACATCAATCCACGCATTTTTCCATATAGGAAAGCCATCTATTTCTGCATTGTAATAATAGTCATAATCAACAAGAACAAAATTTAAAGAATCTATTTCTGCAACTTCAGCCTTTGAATTCCATTTTTCTATACAATAACTAAAGGCATCCTCTGAAATACTACGCACAACATAAACAAAAGAATCTTCTTCAACACTGCAATAGTTTGAATTATCACAATGATTTTTTCGTCCAGATGTATTAAAGATCTTTTTCGCAATATCTTTATCTAACCGGCAAGGATAAGGAACAGGGACGTCGCTATCCGAACAAAGAGGGCTTTGACTCTGTTTTGGATGAGTAAAACAAGAACAGAGAATCAAGCATAGTGAAAGAATTAAATGCTTTGAAATCCTCATATAACTGACGACATTCATTAAGAAAGGCTTGCTTTCTATTCGGCCCAGTGGTTTCCGTTGTAGTTCTTGGCGGTGTCAGCGTCCATGCCGATTTGGCGCACGAGGTCTTCCATGCTGGCGAACTTCTGTTCCGGGCGCAAATAGGCCATCAGGTCAAGCACCATGTGCTGCCCGTAGATATCCTCGCTAAAGTCGAGAAGGTAGGCCTCGATAGCCATCTGGTGGGGCCCGGGCGCAGAGGGTTGCACGCCGATATTCACCACGGCGCGGCAAATGCGGCCATCCGCAAGCCTCGCGGACGCCACGTACACGCCGGTTTTCGGCAGGAACTTGTACTGTTCCACCTGCAAATTCGCGGTCGGGAACCCGATGGTATGCCCGAGGCGCTTGCCTACGACTACGGTTCCGGAGAGGCGGTAGGGGCGCCCGAGGTATGTCTGCGCGCGGGAAACGTCACCGTTCAATAGCGCGTTGCGCACGGCGGAAGAACTCACGCGTTCGCCCTTGTGCAGCACAATGGAAAGCATCTGCGTGCTGAGTTCCGGAAACGCGGCGGTAATCGTCTCGTAGTTGCCCTTGCCGCCCGCGCCAAAGCAGTGGTCGTGCCCGAAGAACATGGAGCACACACCGCGCTTCTCGATGAGTTCCTTACGGACAAATTCATCGAACGGGAGTCTTGCGACTTCGGGCGTAAACGGCAATACCAAAAAGTCGAGCCCGAGACTTTCGATGAACTCGCGCTTTTCTTCGGTGGTGGTGAGGAGCAGCGGGTCGCCGGGGCCGCGCAACACGTAGTTGGAATGGGGTTCGAAGGTGATGACGGTCGGAGTCCAGCCGTTGACCTCGGCGACGGCCTTCAGGGTGCGGAAAAGCGCCTGGTGCCCCAGGTGGCACCCGTCAAAATTACCCATCGTCACGGCTCTTTTCTGTTTCTCGTTCACCGACATTCGTTCCCTACCTTGTCATCCCCGCGAAGGCGGGGATCTTCCTTACTCATCTTCCCCTAGATATATCTTCGGGCAGATTCGGCCCGGTTCGTAGCGGCACACGCTCAGCACGTTGCCGCTTGCATCGGCGGCGAACACGAGCCTTTCGCAATCGTCACCGCGGCCCTGCTGCTTTTCGGCGCCTTCCACAGGCTCATGCCACGGGACCCAATTGCCCTTGCGGATAACCGCCATCTGGTCTGCATCGAGTTTCACGACCGGGAAGTCAAGCACCTGCTCCACAGACTTGAGGTGTTCGCGCGTCAGGTCTTCCCCGCGCACGGCGGATTCCACGGAAACCTTCCCTATGCGGTGGCGGCGAATCTGCGAGACGCACCCGCAGGTCCCGAGCACACGCGCAATGTCGCGCCCGAGCGCACGCACGTAGGTTCCCTTGCTGCAAACGCACTCGATATCGAACGTCGCAAATTCCTTGCCGGAGCAGCCTTCGGTTATGCCGCCCTCGCCCACGACCTTGAGTGATTCGATGTGGATGCGGCGCGGCTTCATCTCGAAATCCTTCCCGCGCTCGGCCCAGTCGCTCGCGCGGCGGCCGTCAATCTTCACGGCGCAATAGCGGGGCGGAACCTGGTCGATGTCGCCCGTGAACTGCGGGAGGACTGCTTCCAAATCTTCACGAGTTAAACCGCCCTGGATCCTTCGACTACGCTGCGCTTCGCTCAGGATGACACTTTCATCATTCTCCTCTCCAGCTCCAGGATGACTGTAGGCACCCTGCTCCACGACATCGCCATCCCATTCGAGGGTGTCGGTCTCGTAGCCCAGATGCAGGCGGAACGTGTAGCACTTGTCCTTCGCCTCCACGTAAGGCAACAGGCGCGTCGCACGCCCGGTGGCAGCGATAATCAGGCCCGACGCCCGCAAGTCGAGCGTCCCGGCATGCCCAACACGCTTAGTACAAAAGACCCTTTTCAACGGGAAAAGGGCCTTGAACGATGTTTCGCCGGCAGCTTTGTCCAGCAGGATGAATCCCGAAGGAGCCAACTAGAGTTCCCCTTTCTGCTTCAGCTCGGCGAGGATTTCCTCGATGTGCATCGCATGTTCCAGGTTCTCGTCCAGCACGAACTTCAGTTCGGGAATCTTGCGAATCTTGAGCGACTTGCCCAGCACGCCGCGGATAAAGCCCGCGGAATTGTTGAGGCCAATCAGGGAATCGGTCTTTTCCTTGTCGGTACCCATGACGGACACGAGAATCTTCGCATAGCTCAGGTCCTCGGTAATTGTCACGCGGGTAATGCTCGCAAGGCTGCTCACGCGAGGATCCTTCAAGCCTTTCTGCAAAAGCTTTCCGATTTCCTCGCGGAACTGTTCGCCCAGTCTGTCTGTTCTGCGACTCATTAGGCGTCCTTTTCCTCGGCGGCCTTCTTGGCCTTCTCTTCGGCTTCTTCGCGGGCGACATCTTCAAGCGTACGTGCAACCTTGACTTCCTTGAAGAAGATGAGGCTGTCGCCTTCCTTGATATCGTCGTAGCCCTTGAGGCCGATACCGCACTCGAAGCCACGAGCGACAGACTTGACGTCGTCCTTCATGCGCTTGAGCGACTGGACCACGGTCGTACCGAGTTCCACGCCGTTGCGGTACACGCGAACGTGAGAGGTGCGGTCCACTTCGCCGTCGGTAACCATACAGCCGGCGATGAGGCCAATCTTCGGAATCTTGAACACCTGGCGGATTTCGGCTTCGCCCGAAAGTTCCTCGCGCATAATCGGCTTGAGGAGGCCTTCCACGGCGTTCTTGATATCCTCGATGCAGTCGTAAATCACGCGGTAGTTGCGGATTTCGATGCCTTCCTTCTGCGCCATCTCGCGGATAGAAAGCGAGGGCATCAGGTGGAACGAGACGATAATGGCAGATGCGGTCGTCGCAAGCAGGATATCGGATTCCGTAATGGTACCCACACCCTTGCGGATGATGTTGACGCGCACTTCCCTGTTGGTAAGTTTTTCGAGGGATGCGGCAAGAGCTTCGGCAGAACCACCCACGTCGGCCTTGACGATGAGGTTGAGTTCGGAGAGCTTGCCTTCCTTCTTGTCATTGAAGGAGTTCTCGAGAGAAACAGTCTTGCGGGCGCGCAGGTCGCGTTCGCGAGCGGCCATGCGGCGCTTGCTCGCGATCTCACGTGCCGTCTTTTCATCGTCGACCACGATGAGGTCGTCACCGGCCTGCGGAGTACCGTCGAAGCCGAGCACCTGGCACGGGCTGGAAGGCGGCACAGCCTTGAGCTGCTCGCCACGTTCGTTGAACATGGCGCGCACGCGACCGGCGTAGATACCACACACGAACGGGTCACCCACATGGAGCGTACCGTTCTGCACAAGGATCGTAGCCATGGAGCCCTTGCCCACGTCGAGCTTGGATTCCACGACGGCGCCACGGGCGTGAGCGTCCGGGTTCGCCTTGAGTTCCTGAACTTCGGCTTCGAGCGCGAGCGTTTCCAGGAGCTGGTCCATGCCCTGGCCCGTACGGGCAGAGACTTCCACACAGCTCGTGGTACCGCCCCACTGTTCCACTTCCACGCCGCGTTCGGCGAGCTGGGCGCGGATCTTGTCGGGGTTCGCCGTCGGAAGGTCAATCTTCGTGATGGCGACAACCATCGGGACCTTCTCGCGCTTTGCAAGATCAATACATTCTACCGTCTGGGGCATCACCATGGAGTCGGCAGCCACGACGAGCACGATCACGTCGGTCACCTGGGAACCGCGGGCACGCATGGCGCTGAACGCCTCGTGACCCGGAGTATCGAGGAAGGTCACCTTGCCCTGTGCCGTCGTTACTTCGTATGCACCGATGTGCTGGGTAATGCCACCCGATTCGCCAGAAACCACGTGGGTCTTGCGGATCCAGTCGAGGAGAGAGGTCTTACCGTGGTCCACGTGGCCCATCACGGTCACCACCGGATGGCGCGGCTTCAGGTTTTCCTGGGATTCCTCTTCCACGCCGAGAGCTTCCTCTTCGTATTCTTCCATGAGCTGGGCCTCGTAGCCGAACTCGTCTGCAAGAATCTGGATGGTCTCGAAATCGAGGCGGGCGTTGATGGTCACCATCATGCCCATCTCCATGCACTTCGCAATCACGCGGGCGGGCATCTGGTCCATAAGGCCGGCGAGTTCGCCCACGGTAATGAAGTCGGAGGTCTTGAGAATCTTCTTCTCTTCGCCGGAATCGTTGTCGTTGTGTTCCTTGCGATAAACTTTCTTGACAGGCTTCTTGGAAAGGTCGGCCATCACGCGCGAGACGTTCTGGCGTACCATTTCCTGCTGCTGTTCTTTCTGCTGTTCCTGGCGGTCACGGCTGTTGCCACGGCGGTTCTTGTCGTTGCCGTGACGGCCATTCTGGCCCTTGCCCTGAGCGTTGCCGCCCTTGCCGGCATTCTGCGCGCCCATCCCGGATGCGCTCGCGTTGAACGCCTCCTGCATGGAGCCACTGGAGAACCCGCCGTTACGGCCGGTGTAGCCACCGCGGGAACTGCTTGCGCCACCCTGTCCGGGCCTGCGCTGGCCATTGCGGTTGTCGCCCGAACCGCTGCTACGCGGGCCGAACGAGCCGGTGTAACCCTGGGCATTGCTCGGGCCACGTCCACCGGGGCCGGGGCGACGGTTGCCACCCGGACCGCGGCCGCCCTGCTGTTGCTGCTGGCTCTTCGCGATACGCGCGAGGATTGCGGCATCGGGCTTGAACACCTGGGCCTTCATCGGGGGCTGCTTGAGTTCGGTATTCGCCGTCATCATCGTCGGCGCTGCCGGTGCGGGTGCCGGAGCCGGAGCTGCAACAGGCTTTTCGGGAGCAGCGGCGGGTTTTTCGGCAGCCGGGGCCTGCGGCTTCGGAGCCTCAGGCGCGGCAGACGCAGGAGCGGGAGCGGGCTTCGGAGCGGCAGGCGCTTCGGCCTTGGCGGGCTCGACCTTCGGGGCCTCGGCGGGAACCGCGGGGGCAGCCGGAGCGGCCGGTGCGGGAGCGGCCGGCTTTGCCGGGGCTTCGGCAGCGGGCGCTTCGACAGCGGCAGGCTTTGCCGCAGCCTTCGGCGCAGCGGGCTTGGCCGTCGCCTTCCTAGTCGTGGTCGCCTTCTTGAGGCTAATCTTCACGCCGTCCTTCGTCGTCGACGTAGTCGTCGACGTAGTCGTCGACTTCTTCTTTTCGGTAGAAGATTCCGCATCGGAAGATGTGTTCTTCTTCAGGTTCTTGGTGCGGGCTTCCTGCTTCTTCTTTTCATCGGCGACGGCCGCTTCGATCTTTTCGAATTCCGAAGCGTTCACCTTCGACACCTGCGTCAACACCTTGACGCCGTTGTCGCGCAACAGTTTCACGACGAAGTCACTCTTGACTCCGTGTTCCTTAGCCCAATCGACCGGTTTAATCTGTTCTTCAATACTCATTAATTAGCCTGTTTATTGATCCCGTTTTTTTAGAGAGACTAGCCTTCCTCTCCCTGTTTTTCTGTATTAGCAAAGAGGGATTCTGCCTTGCTTACAGCACTGTGGCGGAGTTCGTGAGCACGCGGAGCCAAGACCTGGGCCTTAGCATCGGCGTCCTTCTCGGACCATTCCTTCTCGCCGAACACGTCGAGGTCACGTTCCACGAGCTGGGAGGCAAGCTTCACGTTCTGGCCGTTCTTGCCAATTGCCTGTGCGAGGTTGTCGTCGTTGATGACCACCACCACGCGGGAAGTGCCCGGCACTTCATTGAGCATCACGACGTTCGCCGGAGAAAGCGCACGGGTGATGAAGGTCTGGATATCCGGATTCCACTGCACGATGTCGATGCGTTCGTTGCCAAGTTCGCGCACGATGGTCTGCACGCGGGCACCCTTCATGCCCACACATGCGCCGACCGGGTCGATCTTCTCGTCGCGGGAGTACACGGCAATCTTGGCGCGGTAGCCCGGTTCGCGAGCAACGCCCTTGATTTCCACAGAGCCTTCGTAAATCTCCGGAACTTCCTGGCGGAAGAGTTCCTTGAGGAAGTCGCCGCTTGCGCGAGAGAGCACGACCTGCGCGCCGTTCTTCGCGGATTCTTCCACGCGGGCGATAACGGCCTTCACGGACTGGCCCTGCTGGAGGCGTTCGTGGCCAATCTGTTCGCGGGGCGGAATCATGGCTTCGGTCTGCTTGCCCAGGGAAACAATCACGTTGCGGCCTTCGAGGCGGAGCACTTCGCCGCTGATCATGGAACCGATGCGGTCCTTGTAGGTGTTCATGATCTTCATGCGTTCGGCATCGCGGATCTGCTGGGTCAAAAGCTGCTTGGCGGTCTGGATGGCCTGGCGACCGAAGGAGGTGGTCGGAACTTCCATTTCGAGGAAGTCACCCGGCTGCGCGTCCTCGTTGTATTCCTGCGCCTCGGCAACGAGCATGTAGCCTTCGTCCATCTCCTCGACTTCCTCGGCGGTCATGTTCGGGTCGTAGTCCGGATAGTCGTCCACCACTTCGACGCGGAGGAACACGTGGATTTCGTTCGTTTCCTTGTCGATATCCACTTCAATCTTCTTATCGATGTGCAGGTACTTGCGTGCGGCAGAAATCAGGGCCTGCTTGAGTGCGCCCTCGATGACGGAGTCGTCCATGTTCTTGGCGTCCATCACTTCCTTGAGCACTTCAACCAGATTAACCTTGGGTTCGTTCTTTTTAGCCATTTTAGACCTTCCTATTATATTTGTACATCTACTTTCGCAACCAGCACCTCGGAGCGGGGAACGACCATGTCGCCCGCGTTACCCTTGAGGGTGAGCGTCAAACTTTCTTCGTCTGCAGCCTTGAGCTTGCCCGTAACGGGCTTACCGGTGCTGCGCGTGACCCGCAAAAAGCGACCGATGTTGCGGGTAAAATCGGCGACCGACTTCAAGGGGCGGTCCAACCCGGGGGACGAAACTTCGAGCGTGTACGCCCCCTCGATAATCTCCGGGTCCAGGTCGAGGGCATCGGAAAGGTGACGGCTCACGCTAGAGCAGTCGTCAATCGTGACGCCTTCAGGCTTGTCGATATAGAGGCGGAGCGTCTTGCGCTTGCCCGCACGGAACATGTCCTGTTCCACCAACGTGACGCCTACGGCCTTGCATGCCTCGGCGATAAGCGTATCCAGTTTCTGGTTAGCCAAATAGACCTCGTATAATAAACGGCGTTCGTATACGGCCCCGAAATCTGCTCATTTAAGCCGAAATCGGGTCCACGAACGTCAAGACGCACCAAATAGAGAAATTTTTTCGCCTTCGGGCAACCGGCAAGGCCGGAAACAGGGGCTATTGAAGGGGGAAGCGGGGCTTACTTTATGATCCAGCGTTCCAGTTCCTTCCACCAGTCGGCAAGCAGGTCGCCCTTCTCAATGCTATTTACCAGTTTCTGCTTGGCCTCTTCCTCGTCGAAGCGGCCAACACCCTTGAGGGTTGCCCCGAGGGTAAAGTACGTCTCGCCCTTGCAGGAACTGCCGTTGAGGGCAACGACCTCGGTACAGGTAACGCCGAGCCCGCCTTCCTTGCACTTCGGGTCCGAAAGTTCAAGGCTCAGCACGAGCCCGATTTCGCAGGCGGAATCGAGCACCGTCTGCAAAAAGACCTTCTTGGAAAGTTCCTGGAAAATCTTCGCGCCCTCCTCGGCCTCGAGCACGCCTTCGAAATAGATATGGTAGCGGCTCTTGAATTCCTTGTAGCCTTCCTGCGCCTTGTTGTAGCTTTCCTCAATCTCCGCCTGGTTGTCGGCAAACCCGAGCGACTGCAGCACCTGCGCGGATTCCCTGTAGTGCGAGTACGCGGCAGTCATCTTGTCGTAGTTCGCGAACTTCTCGAGCGGGTGGTTCGTCATCTCGAGCACGGCCATCGAGGACACGAGCGCATCGCGGGCGCTCTGGTAATCTTCGCGGTAGGGCTTGGCAGCATCGCTTTTCGACATGCAGGCGACAACGCCCACGACGCCTTCGCGGGCAACAGTTTCAAGCACGCGCACGTCCTGGCGGTTCCTGAGCGTCGCGGACACCTGCGAGGTGCGTTCGTACGACGACGTGACACTCTCCTTGCCTTCGGCATTCACGTCCGAGCCGACCTGAGCCTTGCTGATGGAGGTAACCGAGCTCTGGATCTGGATGGCAATCTGGTTCACCGCATTCTCGAGAGCGTGGTCATAATCGCCCGCAAGGCCCGACCCGCGGAGGTTCCCCTCGGGGCAGGTATACAGTTCAAGTTCGTGAGATACCGGCACCTGCGGAGGAGGTGGCGGCGGGGGCGGCTGCTGCACGACTTCCTTTGAAGAGCAGCCGAGAAGGATCAGGGCCATACCGCCCAAGGCAAGTGTATTACGCGAGAGTTTCACAAATCACTCCTAAAAGCACTGTTTTTACGCAAATAATATAACTTAAATGTAGTATTAGTGAACTTTTCTTAACAGAAAATATTGTGAAAAAGAATAGCAAAGCGGTCAAAAGCGGAGTCTACCGCCCCACGAGTACTTCGGAAAGGATGCTTTCGCTCTCGGGGATGCGGAGCGCCTTCTTGAGTTCGGCCTCGCAGAAGAACGGCTCGCGGCGCGCGAACTTGCCGAGCCCGCGGGCCGATTCGCGCAGGATTTCGGCGACGTACCCCGCGTTCATGTTCAGGTAGCGGTAGGCGCGTTCGCCCAGCATGTTGCAGGCCTCGTCCAGGTCGGCCGTGAAGATAACCGCAAACGAGACGTTCTCTACGGAATCGTCGCACAGGTGCGCGCCGGCGAATTTTTTGCGGTCGCTGAAGTTTGTCTGTAAAAAGAGCGACTTCTTCACGGGCAGGTAGCGGTAGAGTCCCGGATAAACTAACTGCACGTCGAAGGAGAGCACCCAGATTTTCAGGAGGCCCGCGCCGAACGCATTCAGGTTGCAGATTTCCATCCAGCGGAGCACCGTCGAGAAATCGTCGAGGGATGCCTTCCAGGGTTTGAAATTGCGGAAGCTGACCGCGCCGGGCCCGAGGAACTCGTACTCGCGGAAAAAGTATTCGTTCGGGAACTTGAGCGGGGTCAGCGGGAATTCCTCGCCCTTGAAGGGGCTCGCGACCACGCGGCACACCTTCATGCAATGCGAGAGGTCTGTAATGCATTCCACGCGGTTCTGGAGCATGAACCGCGCTATGTAGCGGTTCGCGCCCTCGCTCGAAACCGGGTGCATCTCGGTGCGATTGCTATAAGCAAATTCAGATACGGTCTCGTACTTCTTGAGCGCCTTTGGCATAATGCAGAGCGCCGCGAGCGGGACTTCCGAGGGGGAAAGCGAAAGAGCCACGGCCACCTCGTCGTCGACAAAGGCGCTGAACGGGATGGCGATGCCCCCGAGGGAGCGCGCGAGGATGGCAACTAGCCCGGCGTAACTACCCGCGTCCAGTTGCAACTCCCTGTAGGCGGCCTCCTTGTAGCGCCACACGATGCGGTCGAGGATCCCTGTAAAGAACAGCGTTATGCCCGCGGCCTGCATGATTTCGTTCGGCGGGAAGGCGCCCTTGAGCGTCTCGATGTTCGCGCGCCGAGCCTTCGCATTGGTCGGTGATAAGGTTCCTGATGAGGTTGGTGAGCCTGCCGAACCAGCCGAAGGGGCCGAACCACCAGCGGGCAATTCAACCAGTTCGTCTGACGTGGGGTCGAAATAATAGAGCCCGTCGGGGATGTTCTGGCCCTGCAAGAGCGCGTACACCCCGATGGAGCGCAGGCCATCGGCGCACACGTCGTTTTTCAATTGCGAAAACACGCGGTTGAGCATCGAGGAAGGCTCGCCCACCAGCGAGAAGAGGTCGCCGTCCAGCGCCTTCGTGTGGTTTTTAGACACGGAGTAGCGCTTGGCCCCCGCAAAACGCTTGTCGGGCGGCATGCGGGTTTCCCAGTGCAATGTGATTGGGTCCCCTGCCGAGCGGCGGGAATAGCGCAAGGAATCGTGATATGCGACGGAAAAGAAGGGCACGGGCAAAATATATTAAGAATTGCGCCCGATGGCGGGCGGATTGCGCAAGATGCGGGCGGATTGCCCGCAAATTTCCCATAATTAATGTGTTTTTCCTCAAAAAACCGTAAAACACTTGATACACTTTAGCACATTTTATCCCATTGAGAAATTCTCCGGGGAACATAATTACATATATTAGACTCGTAAAGTAAAAGAGGTATACTATGCTTTTCAAGAAAATACTCCCCATCACCGCAGCAGGCATCCTCGCCATCGGGCTTTCCGCCTGCGGCGATTCCGACAGCGCATCTAACCCGAACAACACGCCCGAAGATCCGGGCACCGTCCCCACCGACTCCATCCCCGACAATCCGGCCAACCCGGGCGACAGCATCGTCCCCCCGACAGACTCCCTGCCGCCTGCAACCGACACGGCTACAACCGAATTCACGGTGCCCGAAGAGGCAGCCGAAATCACTCCGGCAATCACTATCCCGAAAGAGGCCGGCAAGGGGTTCCTCATTGACGATTTCGAGGACGGCGACAACGAGAGCCTTATCCCGAAGGCATTCTGGTACACCTACGACGACAACGACAACGACGGCGCGTCTGTCATCCTGACTCCGCTGAACGACGAGGGCTACCCGAAGGCAAGGCGCTCCGACAACGGCACCGAATACGCATTCGCCGTCTACTACAACCTCGACAAGGGCGAATACGCCTACGACCCGTACGTGGGCTGGGGCGTGCAGATTCCCGACACGCTCAACCTAGCCAGTTTCGGCGGCATCAGCTACTGGTACAAGGGCGGCAAGCACGAAATCCACGTGGAGACCTCCGACGTGAAGGACTACGACGTGCATCTCGCCACCGTGAAGGCCTCGCGCACATGGAAGCAGGTCTTTATCCGCTTCAAGGACCTCGCACAGGGCGGCTGGGGCGAAGAAGTCGAATTCGACCCGGCCCACATCACCGCAGTCAGCTTCCAGGCCAAGGGCAACCGCGTGAAGGACTCCGTGCTCATCGACAACGTGTACTTCCAGGACACGAGCGAAGTCGCGAAGGACACCGCCGACATGCAGATCATGGACCCGGAAATCCCCGAAGTGACCATCGGTGATATTACCATCGCAAACCCGCTCCAGGAAAAGGCGATGAAGTACCTCAACAAGGGCATCAACATCACCAACTGGCTCGAAGAAGACAAGACCTACTTCAAGGGCGAATTCAAGTTCAATGAGGATGACGTGAAGCTCATGGCCGACAACGGAATCAAGTCGCTCCGCTTCCCCATCGACCTCGACAGGTACGCCACCAACCGCGATGAATTCGTGGCCGACACCACTGGCGCCACCGAACTCAAGTTCGACGACGCAAACCTCTTCGCCGTACTCGACTCCTTCGTGGAATGGACCGGCAAGCACGGCATGTCGTTCGTGATCGACTACCACGAATACGACAACAGCTACAACGCCACCAGTTCCAAGAACCCGCGCTACATGAAGATGATGGCGAACGTGTGGAAGCACGTGGCAGCCCACTACGCAAGCAACGAACGCGAAGACATCTTCTACGAACTCCTGAACGAACCCGACATGACCAACGGCAAGGCGACTTCTACCAACTGGCGCAAGGCCGCACAGGAAGACATCGACTCCATCCGTACGGTCGACAAGAAGCACACCATCATCTTCGGCGATGCTCAGTGGTATTCCATCTCGCTGCTCACAAAGGGTCAAAAGCTCAATGATGACAACGTTATCTACGCAATCCACACCTACGAGCCGTTCGTATTCACGCACCAGGGAGCCAGCTGGACCGACCTCAAGAGCATCAAGAACCTGATGTTCCCCTACGACAAGGAAAGATGGTCTGAATATAGCGCCGACTTCGGTGTCACCAAGGCTGTTCCCAGCAACTACAAGAAGAACATCCAGAACTACTATAAGCTTGGCAGCAAGGAATACATCCTCAGCCTTATCCTGCCCGCCAAGGAATGGGCCGTAACGAACAACGTGCCGGTCATCATCAACGAGTTCGGCGCCTACAACGTGAAAACCGACAAGCAGTCCGTGCTCAACTACATGGCTGCGATGAAGGAAATCAGCGATACGCTCCAGATTCCGCTCACGCACTGGGGCTACACCGGCGGCTTCTCGCTGTTCGAATCCACCGACGGCGTGAAGGGCACCCAGCTCATCGAGGGCATGAAGGAAGCCTACGGTCTGGAATAACTCTTTTTCAAAGTTCTCCTCCTAACACAAGCGCTGTGCGGGCAACCGCACGGCGTTTTTTGCTTTTTTTTTATGGGTTTTCAAGCACGAATTTCCTAAATTTATAAGACAATGCTCTTCAACGCGAAAAAGATCCGCGCTAAGGTTGCGGCTACACTTGCAGGCACGTTACTGCTTGCGGGTTCCGCCTTTGCGGCCGGTTTCTACGGCAACCAGAGCGACATCAAGTGGAAGACCGCAGACACGAAGCACTTCCAGTTCATCTACCCGCAGGAATACACCGAGCATGCCTCCGCGCTTTCCGCATATGCAGAAGCAGTCTACGATTCGGTGGTGGGCCGCTACAAGAAAGACCTGCCGGGCCGCGTGAACGCAGTGCTCAACAACGCTCTCTACAGTAACGGTAGCGCCGTCCCGAGCGAGAACGCGGTAAACCTGTGGCTCACCAACTGGGATTTCAAGATCCGTAGCAGCCACGGCTGGCTCGCCGACGTCATCACGCACGAATTCAGCCACCTGGTGAGTATCGAAAACGGGAGCAAGTTCAAGCCGAGCATCTACGGTGTACAATTCAGCTACACCGACTACTACAACGAGCGCATCACGAGCGACTTCGCGACGTTCCTCCCCTTCACGCTGCAGCCGCTGTGGTTCGCCGAAGGTACGGCGCAGTTTGAATCCGCCCGCATGGGCTTTGACGCCTGGGACACACATCGCGACATGCTGTTGCGCGTCGCAGCCCTGAACGATACCCTGCTCCCGCTCGAATACATGCACGACTTTTCGGACAACTCGCTTTTTGCCGAACTCGGGCCCTACACGCAGGGGTTCTCGCTCGTGCTCTACATCTCGAAGCACTACGGCGAAGACGCTGTCCCGAAAATCTGGACGGAACTTTCGAAACCCTACCGCGTGACGCTCGACGGGGCACTCAAGAAAATTCTCGGGATTAGCGAGAAGGAACTCTACGAAGCGTGGAAAAAGGAAATCACCGAGGCGTACAAGGCGCAGAAGGATTCCCTCGGGCCTCTCGTCGAAGGCACGAAGATTACCGCAGACGCCTTCTGGCAGGACTTCCCCGTAGTTGCGGGCAAACACCTCTACGGCGTATCGAACTTCGGCGGGCCGTGGTTCGACGGCGCGGTTTTCAAGATGCCGCTGAAAGAGACGAAGGATAGCGCGGAAGTCAAGGACAGTACTGCAAACAAGATCCCCGCCTCCGCGGGGATGACGAAGGAAAATGAAAAAGTTGACGGCGTCGAAATCGGGATGATTTCCATTGAGGAAGAGGAAGGCGATTCCACCATCGACATAAACGACTACGCGAAGAGCGGGTTCCGCGCGAAGAAGCCCTGGTTCGACAAGGGCATCGACGTGTACGACGCCCCGGAAAAAGGCCCGATTCTCGCCTACGTGACGTTCCAGAACCGCGACAAGGACGGGCACGCCCACTTCGACATTGCGGTGAGCGACACGAACAAGAACAAGCTGAACCTCACCCACCTCGTGGACGCGGTCTACCCCGCATTCAGCCCCAAGGGGAACGAAGTCGCCTTCGTGCGGCGCGAACCCTTCAGCACGCGCTTCGTTTTGAGCAAGGTTCCCTTCACCGCAGACTTCAGCGAATACACGGCAGAAGACCCGATAGACATCTACGTGCCCGACGCGAAGTTCAGGTACTACAACATCTATAGCCCCAAGTACAGCCCCGACGGCAGGCGCATCGCCTTCAGTTTCTTTGACGACGTGCATCGCGGAATCGCCGTGATAGACGCTGACGGCAAGAACATGAAGGTCGTGAGCACCGAGGGCTACGACGAGCGCGACGTGAACTGGATTGACGACAGCAAGATTGTTTTCGCAAGCAACAGGAACGGAATCTTCAACCTCATCGAGAAAAACATCGACACCGGGTACGAACGCCCGCTCACGAACGTGGTCGGCGGCGCATTCACCCCCGTACTCGCGGGCGACACTCTCTACTTTACGCAGTACGACAAGGACGGATTCTCGCTCTACAAGCTCCAGTACACGAGCATCGCGATGGTGAACGACACGACGATGAACGTGACGGAACGCGACAGTACCATCCAAGTTGCCGATACCGTTTGGAACAACTGCGAAGCAACTGATTCTACAAAGATCCCCGCCTCCGCGGGGATGACGAAGGAAGGGGCCTCCGCGGGGATGACGAAAGAAGATGCCTCCGCGGGGATGACGAAGGACTCCGCTTCGGTAGACTCTATCGCCGCTGCTGTCATTCTGGAGCGTAGCGATAGAATCCAGAGTGACAGCATCCAGGCCAACGCGACCGCAAACTGCACGACAGAGCCGACAGTCACGATGCGCGATTCAGCCATCAAGCTCATCGACACGACATTCACCATCACGCAGAGGCCCGCCCCGAGCGAAATCGTGCTCAAGGGTTCGCCCCTCCCGCGCATAGAGAAGCATATCGAACTCGAAAGCCGCGAATTCGCCGGCACCGAGCGCGACTACAAGCCTATCCCGACAGTTCCGCTGTTCATCCCGATGCTCGCCTTCTACGAGAACGCCCCCGACCTCACCGTATTCGGCGACGGGCAACTCAAGGCAAAGATTGGGCTTGCCGCCATCATCGCGGACCCGCTCAAGAAGAACACCCTACAAATCGGCCTCATGCTCGAAATCGGGAACGGCATCGACTACATCAACGGTTCCGGCCTCAACCCAGAACAAGAAAAAGAATTCTTCGTCGCATGGGAGAACAGGAGCACGCCTATCGATTTCGGGATTTCGTACACGTACGCGAGCTACACGAGCAAAGATACCGTGCGTTACGAGGACGTGCGCGCCAATGACGGGGACAGCCTCGGCATCAGCAACTACGCAGTCCCGATGCAGTCGATTGTCGCAATGGCGGGTTACAGCCCGTTCAAGAGCGTCGACACGCTTCAAATTGCCGCAGGTTACGACTGGGCAGACTTCAACCTTTACGAAGACAACTTCGCGTGGACATACCAGAAGCGATTCAGCGTGATGGCGCTATTCGGGCTCTACGGCGACAGTGAAGGCGAGGACGGAACGGGAATCAGCGGGCAGGGCGACGGAGCCGTAATATCGTACCAGTATTCCAACAGCGACCTCTACCGCCCCGGCACATTCGCCGAAAGTTTCGTCGTCACCGAGAGCGGGAAAATCAAGCCCAAGTACAGGAATTTCAACATACACGAATTCGGCCTGAGCCTCTACGGGAGCATCCAGAGTCCACTTACCGGAGCGCGACTCGCCGCAGGTGCTAAGCTCGGAGGCATTTTCAACTGGGATACCGACGCGAAGGATTCTACCGGCGCCAAGGTGGATACGCTCGACTCGTACTATTACAGCGCCGTGTTCCTGGAAGGCTACCCCTACCTGCGCAGTTCAGAGAACTACACGCGCGCAGGCACCAAGACCGCTATGGCGGAAGTCCATTACCTGTTCCCCGTCTACGACGACTGGCGTAAGGGTTTCTGGATTTTCGAAACACGCGCATTCTACATCGACGCATTCGCGCAGATCGGTGCCGCATGGAACAGCAAGTGGTTCGATACGGACAAGTTCACGGACCACGATTTCTGGGACCGTTCTGCGGGCCTCAGCTTCAGGTGGAGCAACAAGATTTTCTACAGCATTCCGCTCGACATAACGCTCACGTTCGCACGCGCACTCAGCCGCATCGGCGACGATGAAGGGCGCGAAGGCAGTTGGAAGCCCACAACAATCGACGTGCCGCTTTTACCGGACGCGATTGCGCCCACGCGGATCAAGTTTACGCTCGGAATGGGATTTATCAATAGCTGGCAGTAAAGATCCCCGGTCGGAGCCGGGGATGACGATTGTGCATCGGTCGGAGCCGGGGATGACGATCATGCATCGGTCGAAGCCGGGGATGACAGCTACATTGCCTTCAACGCGGCAGCAAGTTTTTTCTTCGCATCGGGTACGCGCGAAAGCACTACGTCTTCAAGCAGGCAGCACATGCGGTAAGGGATTTCCTCGTAAGCGGGGATTTTCTCCGGCTTAGCGATGTAAAAATCGAGCCCTGCCTTTTTTGCATGGTGCAAGAACACGGACGTAAGTCCGGGTCTCGCCTTCTCGAGCCCGCTTGCATGCAGCCCTAGCTTCTGGACATCGCCCAGGATATGCGCGTACGGCAGATTCGCCTTCACGTAGCGGCACACCTTGAAGAGCAGGTTCATCGCATCGTCCAGCGGTTTGCCCTCGTGTTCCACGCAGGGTTCGAACACGATATCTTCGGCAAGGAAATTGAGTTTGCCCACCAGCAGGCGGTACATACGCTCGATAATTTCGGTTTCGCGCGCGAAGGTATCTGCAGTGCCCTTCTCGTCTTCGGCAAAGCATACCAGCGCAAACCCGCGCTTGCGAATTTCCATTGCCTTCGTGAGGAAGATTTCTTCACCTTCCGAAAGGCTTATACTGCGGGCGATTCCCTTCCCCGAAATGCATTCGATTCCGGCGATAAGCAGGTCCCAACTGCGGGAATCCATCATCACCGGGCATTTCGCAAGCGACTTGTCATCGAGCATCTTGCCCATGAACGCCTGTATCTGCGGAGGCTCTGTATCGTAGGAATCCAGGTTTACGTCCAGGATTTCGGCACCATAGGTAACCTGCCTGTGCCCGAGCGCAACGGCATCGGCAAGGTTCCCTTCACCAAAGATTTTCGCGAACTCGGGCGATTCCTCCCGATTGAACACGTTGCCCACGCAAATGCAATTCCCCGCACCTGCTACCGTCATGGGTGCAAGCCCGCTCAACAGCATGTTGTACCGGCGGGCAGGGATTCGGCGGGGGCGGCTTCCCTTGAGCGCCTTCACCATGAACTTGAGCGACTCGGGCGTGGTTTCCTTGCCGCCACCCACGATATTCACGAGGCCCGAATCGGCATAGCGCCAGAGTTCCTTTGCGCGGCCCTTCACGGAATCGCTGTCGTGGGGTTTCATGCCCTCGAGCGAAACATCCACCATCACGCTCATGCGCACGGGAGCATTCTCGATTTCTTTCAGGAGGTCATGCAGGTCACTCGCGTTCTCTCCCGCCGAAAGCCCGATACTGAATACCGGGAAACTGCTCACGGTATGCTGTAACGCCCTTGCGGTAAGGCCTGCCAGCGTGCCTGCACCCGCTTCGGCAATTTCGCCCGAAACCATCACGGGCACAAGTTCCTGGCGTTCGGAACACACCTTGAATACGGCGTGCAGGGCCGCCTTCACGTTCAACAGGTTACGGAACGAATCCAACAGCAGTATGTCGGCATTCCCGTCCAGAAGGCCACGCACAACCTCGCTGTAGGCATCGACCAGTTCACGGAAGCCCACATCCGCGGAATCTTCCGCAGGTCCCATCACGCCCGCGACATACTTGCGTTCGAGCGTCTGGCCCAGCTTGCCCGTTTTGCACTGAAGAATGTCGTCGTTGTATTCGGCAATCGACTCGCAGGCGATGCGCGCCCCTGCAAGGGCAATGTCGTACGCCATATTCTCGAGTCTGAACTTCCCCTGCACAATCGGGTTTGCGCGCACGGTGTTGGTGCGGATAATGTCGGCACCCGCCTCCAGGTAGGCACGGTGGGCCTTTTTCACGACCTGTGGCGCAGTAACGCAAAGTATATCGTCGTTGCCCTGCAGGTCCACCGCGTGGTCCACGAACATTTCCCCGCGGTAATCTTCTTCACGCAAATCGCACGCATCAAGAACAGGCCTTGCCGGCCCATCCATCACAAGAATGCGCCCGATGCTCGCCCTCGCGAGTTCCTGGTAGGACTTCGAGAGGTTCATGGAACTATCTCCGCGTGTTCGGGACCTCGCCCGGGAGCAACTGCCCCGGGCTCGTGCGCTGGGCATCGCGCCCCTTGAAATTCGGATTGTACTGTTGCACCTTCGCCTTCTTCACCTCGGACTGCACCTCCATCAGGTGACTTTCCCAGTCCTTCATCGCGTCGTCAAGTTCGCCACGCGCCTGCAGCATGAGTTCGCGCAGTTGCAGCAGTTCTTGCATCTGCTCGCGTTTCATTATCCAGAGTTCCTCTTCCTCGGGCATACGCTCGATATTGAAGAGCAGGTTCAGGTAACGCTCTTCCGCTTCCTTGTACGCCTTGTACGTTTCCTTGTACATCATGTAGCGGTCGTCGACCATCGTCTGCTGGGGCGAAGGGTGCGAGGTACAGCCCGAAAGTACCGCCGCAAAAGCGACAGCAAAAACGGCACAGGCTTTGCGGAAGGGGGTCATCATAGGCTACTCCGCGGTCTGGTTGCGCTTGATGTTGAAGAGGCGTTCGTGCGTGATGTTGCTCTTGAAAGTGACCGTGTCCTTCGTGACCGGGTGCACCATGTAGTGCGTCCCCACCTTCACTTCGCGTTCCTGGCACGGGATGCCCGTCTCGGGGTCGATCATGATTTCGAACTCGGTGTCATATTCCGCCTTGTGGCCGGCAGTGTACGCCTTGAATTTCTCGGGCACGATATTGCTGTTCACGTGCTGCTCCCAGATGTAGTACGGGAAGCTTTCCGTCTCGTGCAGGTAAATCTTGTAATCCAGGCAACGACGGTGGTCACGGTTTTCGAAGCCCTTCGTGACAACGGAATCAATCTTGATGAGCGCAAAATTCAGGCGTCCCTGGTCCTTGAGCATCTGCGTGACGTTCGCCTTCACGGGCACTGTACCCGTAAGCAGGTGGTCCATTTCCCAGCGATGCTTTTCAAGGCGGCGCAGGTGAGGCTTGTAATCGGGGTTCAGGAGCTGCTTGCGCCAGCGTTCGGGCATCGGGATGTGCGCGAGAAGCGTGTCGTAACCGTCATCGAGGCCCGTAATGCTCGTCACTTCGCGGTCAACGGCCGCAAGGTTCACCTCCTTCACGCGCCACGCAAGTTCGGAGGGCATAAAATTCTTGAGGTAGCCGCGGGAATTGTTCAAGCGGTACAGGCGCTGCACTTTCGTGGTATCGCCCGCAGTAGAGTAGTTCAGGTCCACATAGGCGGCAGTAATCGTGCCCATCTGCTCTTCGCCCTTCAGGTCAATCGTCGCGAAGTAGCTTTCGGTATAGACCTCCACGTCCACAGGCTGTGCAAGCTTGTAGTTGAGCGTAACCTCAGATTCGCCGCAACCGACAAGGGAAAAAGGCATAACACAAAGAGACAGAAGCCCGCCGAAGCCGGCCAGAAGTTTATTACAAATCATCGAAAATTCCAATTACTGTTTGTTCTTGATAAGCGTGATTTCTTTCACGGCCAGCAGGCGGTCGCCCGTAGTAGCCTCGATAACAATCTGGCCCGGAGCATGGTGGCGGGTCATTTCTGCTGCGGTCATAAGCCCTCCGCGCTTGGAGTGCCCCTGGAGCGTATAGACGCTCACCTTCTCGTTCACCTTGGTTTCGTACTTCCAGATTTCCTTGCCCTTGTTAGCGGCAGTACCCTCGTAGAAGGCAATCTTGAGCGTCGGAAAATCGAAGCCCGTACCGTAGCGGAACTGCACAATCATCGGGTTGATAAGTTCAAATTCGCTGGTAGTATCGGCAACCAGTTGCAATGCCGGATTCCATTCACGACCACACACGATGTGCGGCTCTTCGGTGGAGCAGGACGAGAAGAATGCCCCCATGGCAATCACCAAGAAAATAGCGAGTTTTGAAAGTCTGTTCATTTTAAGCCTTCCTAGAAAAACACCTAATTAACAAATTAGCAAAATCCCCCCGAATTGCCATATCCGTTGCGTTGTTTTTACAATATGTGGCGTTTTTGGCCGTTTTAGGCGGTTTCTAGCGGGCCAGAACGAGCATCATTTCGAGGTGGGGAGTCTGCGGGTAGAAGGCAAAAGCCTCCGCACGGCGGATTTTGAAGCCCTTTTCGGCAAGGAGGGCCGTATCGCGGGCAAGCGTCACCGGGTGGCAGGACACGTAAATCAGGCGGTTCACCGAGGAATCCGCTATGGCGTCGAGGGCTTCTTTCGGGAGGCCCGTGCGTGGCGGGTCCACGATGAGCGTCGCGGGGATGTTTACCACGTTGCTCGCGAGCCATTCCTCGGCCGGGGCGGAAACGTTTTCTATCGCCGTAGCCTGTTTATCGTTTATTGCGCCGCGCATTGCCTCGTCGCTGCGCGATGCATTGTTGCACGTTGGCTCATTGCGCGTTTCAGACAAATTAACTTTCGCATGCTGCAGGCATTTTTCTTCGCGTTCCACGGTCGTCACGCGCTTGAACTTGTCCATAAGCATCGCGGCGAAGAACCCTACCCCGCTAAAGAGGTCGATGAGCCATTCGTCGCTCGCCTCCCCGCTTGCAAGGCCCTCGTCCACGGCATCGCGCACGGACTTCACCAGCGCGGGCAACAGCGCGAGATTGCTCTGGAAGAACACGCCCGCATCGGCCTCGATTTTCTTGCCGCAGATTTCGGCGACGCTCACCGCATTCTCGCTGAATTCGCGGGCAGGCATTCCCTCGTAATAGTACGAGATTTCACCCGCGCCGTTATCGAAGAGATTTACTTCCATCTCGCGGCCGGGGCGGAATTTGCCCGCAAAAATCTCGCGGGCGCGGCCCTGCAAAAACTCGTTGAGCGCGGGCGTCAATACGGGGCAGTTCTTGAACAGCGCCACACTGTTGCTTTCCTGCTTGCGGAACCCGAAACGCACAATCGGCTTGTCGCCGGCCTGGTCGCAAACCACGACGACCCGCGCGCGGTTGCGGTAACCCCACGCGGGGCCCGTATGCACAATAAAACTTTCGGGCAATTCTATGCGGGCGATGCGCCGGAAGTTCTCGCGTTCGACTTGCGCTAGGTATTCCGCCTGCTTTTCGCTGTCCAGATGCTGCAGGCTACAGCCGCCGCACTTGCCATACAGCGGGCAGCGCGCCTCTACGCGGTCGGGGTTTGCGCCTTCCAGCACTTCCACGACATGCCCGCGGGAAAAATCCTTTTTCGTGAACGTCACCGCCACCTTGCAGAGTTCGCCCGGCAACGCACCCGCGACAAAGCACACGCGGCCATCAGGCAGGCGCGCCATACCCTCGCCGCCCTGCACCATTTTTTCGATGCGGACTTCGAACACCTCGCGGACGGGCGCTGAATACGCGGGGCGTGCAGACGCAGGGCGCTTGTGGCCCGGCCTGCGCGGCTTGCCAGGTTTGTAGAAATTGCGGGACATCGAGCTTAAAGATAGAAAATCGGCCCTGCGCCAAGGCGAAAAGCACGTCTTGGGGCGCAAAATTGCAAAAGTGGCGGTGAAATGAACAAAAAATCCGCATTTTCACCGCCAGAATTTACTTTGTACGCAGTAAAACCGTATATTTTGAAGCCATCTTTCAATGTCGTGGCGGTGAAAAGTCCAAAAAAAATCTGATTTCACCGCCAACAAGAAGCATTTCGTGCTGAATTTCAGCAAAAAACTACATACAACTTATCAAAGTGGCGGTGAAACGGGCAAAAAATCTTAATTTTCACCGCCAAAACGTGAAGGACTAGCGCATTTAACCCGCGAACGCTGCAATTTGTCGGCAAAACACGCCCGCTATCGCCTTAATGGTCAAAAGCGGGCCTTTTTTGGTTCATTTTTCTATATTTCGCCCGAAATTGTACCATGACGACTATTCTCTTGCCAGATACGCTCACGGCGGCGAACAGCAAAGACCTGCTCAGGAATTGCACGAAGCAGCTCCGTAGCGGTGCGCTGTGCCTTGACGGCAGCAATCTCGCAAGCATGGACTACAGCGGCGACGCGTTCTTTGCGCTCCTCGCCGAACTTTCCGAAAAGACGGGCAACGCGCTCACCCTCGCCCACTTCAACGCCGACATCAAGGCGCACCTTTCGGCACTCCGCAAGATGGAGCCGCCCGCAAGGCCCGCGAAGGGTACGAACAACGTTCTCGAGATGCTCGGCGGCATCGGCTTTGCCGTGCTGAAGGAATCCTTCGAGGTTCTCACGCTCCTGTTCATGTCCATCTACTGGACCATCTTCGGGCCGTTCGACAAGGGCAAGATCCATTTTGGCGGTGTCGCCAAGCAGATGTTCAAGCTCGGGAGCGAAGCCATGGGAATATGCTTCTTGATGGTCGCCCTCATCTGCCTTACGATGGCGCTCCAGAGTTCCATCATGCTGAACGCGGTGGGCGGCGGCTCCTACCTCGCCTCGGGCCTCGGCTTCCTCATTTTCGCAGAAATCGGCCCGCTCCTCACGACCATCATCCTCGCGGGCCGTTCCGGCAGTGCCGTCGCCGCCGAAATCGCGAACATGAGCGTGTGCGAAGAAGTCAAGGCAATCAAGTCGATGGCAATCCCGCCGGTGCAGTACCTGGTGGTGCCGCGCTTTATCGCGATGAGCGTCGCAACGCCCATCCTCTCGTTCTGCGCCTCCATTTTCGGGTGCTTCTCGGGGTTCCTCATCGCGTACTTCTTCTGCGACATTTCGTTTTCCAACTACATGATGGGTATCCGCGACGGTATCGCGCCCATCACGTTCCTAAAGAGCAGCATCAAAGCGCTCGTCTTCGGCTGGATCGTCACGCTCATCGCCTGCAACAAGGGCCTGAACGCGCACGGCGGCGCAGAAGCCGTGGGCAAGGCAACCACATCGAGCGTGGTCGCCGCAATTTGCTGCATCGTGCTCGCCGACACCCTCTTCGCCTTCATATTCTACTAGGGAGCAACAATGGAAGAAATCCTGAAAGTAGACCACCTGAAGGCAAGTTACGGGCGCGAGTCCATTCTGAAGGACATTTCCTTCGGGGTGAAGCGCGGCGAAATCCGCATGGTGCTCGGGAGCTCGGGCTGCGGCAAGTCAACGCTCCTGAACAACATCCTGAAGTTCATCAAGTCCGACGCAGGCACCATCACCTACTTCGGCAAGACCTTCGGGCCCAAAGAAGGGCTAGACAGCGAGACCCGCATGCGCACGGGCGTGCTCTTCCAGAGCGGCGCCCTCATTGCAGACCTGACCATCGCCGAGAACGCGATGTTGCCGCTCAAACGCAGCATGCCCTACATGCCCAAGAGCCAGATGGAAGCCATCGTGGCCGACCGCCTGGAAAAAGTGCACCTGCTGCATGCCTTCCACAAGTACCCGGGCGAAATTTCGGGCGGCATGAAAAAGCGCGCAGCCCTCGCCCGCGCCATCGCGCTCAAGCCGGAACTGCTCTTTTGCGACGAACCTTCCACGGGCCTCGACCCGGTAACGGCCCGCTCCCTCGACGAACTTCTGCTCGAACTGCGCGACACGCTCAAGGTATCGATGGTCATCGTGAGCCACGAACTCGAGAGCATCAAGATTATCTGCGACAGATTTGTGTACCTCAAGGACGGCTACGTGCTCAAGGACGCCACGCTGCAGGAAGGCATGGAGTCCGACGACCCCACGTTACGCCACTTTTTCAACCGGCAGTGCCCCAAGGAGGAATACTCCGAGGGACTCTACCACTTTAATTTTATAGATTGATTCGGAGAAACGATGGAAACCACCCGATCCGAAAGAATTAAACTTGGCGCGTTCATGCTGCTGTGCGGAATACTCATCTGCGTATTCCTCGGCTACGTGCTCAAGCGCTACCTGAGCGAACAGTACGACAACTACTACACCATTTTCGACACCTCGGTGAACGGGCTCTTTGTAGACGCGAAGGTCAAGCTGAACGGTATCGACGTGGGTAGCGTCACGCGCATCACCATCAACGAAGAGAACCTGAACGAGGTCGTGGTCAACTTCAAGGTGACGCATGGCACGCCTATCAAGATTGGCACCCGCGCGGGCATGACGGCGGGCATGAACCTCACCGGCGAAAAGCAGGTGGTGCTCTCGGGCGGATCGTTCTCGGAACCGAACGTGCCCGAAGGAGGGCTCGTACCGGCGGAAGTCTCGCACTTCGACCACATCACGAGCCAGGCGGGCAACATCGTCGCGCACGTGGATTCCGTACTCGTGAACGTCAACACGCTGCTCTCGGCCGAGAATGCGGAGAACCTGAGCAAGGCCATCAAGAATTTCGAAGCCATGACGGCGAACCTGAGCCGCGTCACGCAGGGCATGGCAAAGCCCATCGAGAACATTTCCAAGTCCGCCGAATCGATGCACCGCGTGATGGGTGAAATCGAAGAAGCGAAGATTGCCGCGAAGGCGGGCGAAGACCTCGACATTCTGAAGCAGAAACTCGACGCCATCGACACGAAGGCGATGAACGAGAATTTGACGAAGGCGATGGAATCCATCAGCCAGCTCTCGAAGCGGCTCGACGGCATGGTCTACAAGAACCAGGACCAGGTGGGGGACGCCATCGTGGAACTGAACGCCGTACTCGAGAACCTCGAAGAGTTCAGCCAGAAAATCAAGAACAACCCCTCCGCGCTCATCCGCGAACCCGCGAAGACCCGCCGCAAATAAGGAGAGAGCATGAAGAAGTTTACGTTTGCATTAAAAAAGATCCCCACCTTGGTGGCCATGCGCACTAAACAACAAGTTGTTAAGTGCTGTCCGCCCGCCTTCGCGGGGATGACAATCGCGTTCCTTGCAGCCATGACGCTTACCGCATGCTTTGGCGGAAGCACGAGCGAACCCACCCGCTACTTCACGCTCGCCGTCGAAAACATCGACATGCCAAATGCAGGTGAAGCGAGCGGCCGCCTGCAGGTGCGCAAGTTCACCATCGACCAGGCCTACCAGAGGAACAACATCGTCTACCGCGAATCCGCTTACGACTTCATGTTCTACGACCTGGACCTGTGGGCATCTCGCCCCGAGCAAATGGTGGCGCAGGTCGCCGCAGAATACATCGTGAAAAGCGGGCTTTTCGCATCGGTGGATACCCGCGCCTCGGGCAAGCCCGATTTTGAACTCCTGGGCCACATCGACGCCATCGAGGAAATCGACGAAGGCAGCAGCCAGTATGCACGCCTTTCCCTCAAGCTTACGCTCCAGAAACCCGACAGCGACGCCCCTCTCTGGGAAAAGCGTTTTGACGAAAGGCAATCCGTGAGCAGTCGCGAGCCCCGCCTTGTGGCAGAGGCCATCTCGAAGCTCCTCGGCAAGTACATGGAAGAGGCCCTCGGGGCCATCGCCGGCGCAGGCAAGTAAATCTGGCACGAGAATGCCCGCGCGGTGTAAAATTGGGGATTAAATCGCCCAAAACTCGGCATTTCGGGCATTTCACACTATTTTAGCGTATAAAAGCGCACATCGGATGTAAAAAAAAGTGAAGGTTTAATCCCTTTGCTTTTTTTGATTTTAAATTTACTACGGGTTTGGTTGTATACTTAAAATACGGTATGGTGTACACGATGTTTGATTATATCCTTTCGCGCAAGATTTTCCCCGCGACACTCGCATTCGGGTTGGGCCTCACGTTCCAGGCCTGCTCCGACGACCCTTCCTCACCCAAAGGCGAAGACGAGCCCATACCCGTCCCGAAAGAGGAACTGCATACCTCCGAAGCACCGACGCTCAGGCTTACCGAAGTTTCTTCGCTCAACCTCTCGTGGCTCGATCACGAGGGCGATGACCCCGCGTGGGTAGAAATTTTCAACTCAGGCGACAAGGACGTGAACCTCAAGGGCTACTCGCTGGTCGAGAACCTCACGAACCCGCAAAAATGGGTGTTCCGCGGCGAGACCATCCCCGCGGGCGCATACCGCACCGTATTCCTCGACAAGAAGGACATCTCCACCATCGAGGGCATGGTGGACGGCGTCGATGACGAAGGCCACGTACTGCACGCCCGCACGCACACCAACTGGAAACTCGACAAAAAGGGCGGCACGCTCTACATCATCGACAACCACAACGCCATTCACGACAGCCTCACCTACCCCGCACTCCCCGCCGGCATCAGCTACGGCAAGGTTTCGGACGGAAGCCTCAAGTATTTTGCCGTCGCAACTCCCGAAGCGCTCAACGACGATGCGGGTGCATACGCGACACTCGCCCCCACGTTTGACTTCGGCACCAAGAGCGCAGGCTTCTACGCAAGCGAAATCACGCTCGACCCGCCCGCCGTACCGGAAGGCACCACCGTTCGCTGCACGCAGAACGGCTCCAAGCCCACCGAAGCCTCGCCCGAATTCACCGCACCGATTACCATTTCGAAAAACACAGTCTTCCGTTGTGCCGCATTCCAGCCCGGAGCGCTCACGACCGACGTGATTACCAAGACGTTCTTCATCGGCGAAACGGCCCGCATGCCGGTCGTCGCGGTCAGCGTCGATTCCGCGTTCTTCAAGGAAAGCTACATCAAGACCAATGCCGAAACTCCGAAAAGCGCACCCGCGGGCCTCTTTGAAGAAAAGGAATTCCCCGTGCACGTGGAATACTTCCCCGACGGTAGCAAGTCCACTGCACCCGCATGGGAAGTCGACGCAGGCATTTCCATCATGGGCGGCTACAGCAGGCTCAAGGACAAGAAGTCCGTCGCAATTGTGATGCGCGAGCAGTACCAGGACGGGAAAATCGACTACCCGCTGTTCGAGACCCGCAAGGACATCAACAGCAAGTTCCGCGGGTTCAACCTGCGCAACAACGGCAACCGATTCGTGAGCGACTACATCGGCGATGCAATGGGCGGCGCAATTCTCGAAGGGAGCGGCGTCGACTACCAGCGTAGCCGCCAGGTGGTGGTGTTCTACAACGGAAAGTACTACGGCATCCACGACATGCGCGAGCGTTTCAACAAGCATTACGTAGAAACTAACTACGGAATCGACGCGAACTCGGTCACGATGGTAAAGCACCTCGGCCACGACGTCACCGCAAGCAACGGATCTGTCGACGAATACAAGACTCTCCTGAGTTTCGTGGCGCAGAACGACTTCAGTGGCGAAAACAACAAGAACTACGAGATGGTAAAGACCCTCATGGACGTGGGCAACTTCGCCGACTACATGGCGGCTGAAATCTACATCCACAACGGCGACTGGCCGAACAACAACGTGCGCGCCTGGAAGAGCCCCGAGCAACCGTGGAAATTCATGGTGTACGACCTCGACCACGGATTTGATTGGATGTGGGGTGTGAACGGCGGCGAATTCAGCCAGAGCACCGACATTTTCCCGTGGATAAAGAAGGGCGGCGGAAACAAGCCCTGCAAGGACGAAGGCTGCTTCGCGAACCTGTACATACAACTTATCAAGAACCCGGAATTCCAGCGCGTGTTCCTGAACAGGTCTGCCATGATGTTGCAGAACAACCTGAACGGGGCCAACGTGACCCGCGTGGTTGACGCAATGACAGCGACCATCGACACGGCCGAAATAAACCGCGACCTGAAAAAGTTCAAGCAGGACGAGATGTACTACAAGAACTCCTGCGGCAAGGGCTTCAGCAAGACGGGCAGTTGCCTCAAGGAATGGTCCGAAGAGCGCGACGCAAGCGTTGTTCAGGACTACTACTTCGAATTCGGGATGACGAGCATGGTGACCATGAACCTGAACGTCACCGGGAGCGGATACATCACCGTGGAAGGCAGGCCCGCCCCCACGCCGGCTTATGCGGGTAAGTTCTTCGCGGGCATCGGGATGGTCATCACCGCAGTCCCGGTCAGCGGCTCCGTGTTTACCGGATGGAGCGATGGCGAGACCGCAAACCCGAGATTCGTCGTGAACGAAGAAGGCGCGAGCTATACCGCAGTGTTTAAGTGAGTGGTTGTTGGTTATTAGTTATTAGTCATTGGTCATTGGTTGTTGGTTATTAGTCATTAGTTATTGGTTATTAGAGTTGCGGGCTGCGGGATGTTTATTGCAGGCTGCAAGGGGTTTATTGCCGGCTGCAAGGGGTTTATTGCTGGCATCAAGAGGTTTATCGCGGGAATATTTGCTATTATTTATGCATAAAAACGAATATATGCATAAACCTCGGGTCGTGGATAGACTTATATGACGCTACGTGAAGCTTTCGAAAACAAGATGTTGCTGCTGGACGGCGGCATGGGTTCCGTGATTCAGACTTACGGAATCAAGGGCGCGAACAATGACATGCTCTCCATCGAGAAGCCGGAAATCATTCTCGATATCCAGCGCCGCTACGTGGACGCGGGCGTGGACTGCTTGACGACGAATACGTTCTCGAGCCAGCGCGTGAGCCAGCACGAATACCACCAGGAGCACCGCATCGCCGAAATGAACCGCGCCGCCGTGAAGATTGCGAAGCAAGCCGCGGCAGAGGCCATGGAAAAGTACGGCCGTCAGGTGTACATCCTGGGCGACGTGGGCCCCACGAGCAAGATGCTCTCGATGAGCGAAGACGTGAACGACCCCGCGAGCCGTAGCATTACTTTCAACGAACTCGAAGACGCCTACCTGGAACAGATTCAGGTGCTGGTGGATGAAGGCGTAGACGCGATTCTGATTGAAACGATTTTTGACACACTGAATGCGAAAGCTGCCGCAAGTGCTTTTACGAAAGTGATGGAAAAACGCGCTGCCGACGCCGGCCCTTCGGCTGGTTCGGCGGGCTCACCAACCTTATCAGGGACCTTAGCTGCGGACCTCAAGCCGGTCGAAGTCATGTTCTCCATGACAGTGAGCGACGCCTCGGGCCGTACACTTTCGGGTCAGACGGTGGAAGCGTTCGCCGTGAGCGTGATGCACATGCACCCACTCTCCATCGGCCTCAACTGCGGTCTCGGTGCCGACGGCATGGTGCCTTACCTGCGCCGTATGGGCAAAGTCGCGCCCTGCTACATTAGCTGTCACCCGAATGCGGGGCTCCCGAACCAGTTCGGCGGTTACGACGACACCCCCGAAGACATGGTGCGCCTGATGGGCGTTTACCTGGACGACAAGCTGGTGAACATGATTGGCGGCTGCTGCGGTACCACACCGGAACACATCGCCGCCATGCGCAAGATGCTGGACGCACTGCCAGCCGATTATGAACGCAGAAAGCCCGCGCCCAAGTACGCCACGAGCCCGCTACTCCGACTCGCGGGTCTGGAGCCGCTGTTCAAGGAACAGGTGCGCCCCAGCAACGGTGCCGACAGTTGCAACGCCGAAGACTTCGTGAAGGTGGGCGAACGCTGCAACGTGGCGGGTTCCAAGAAGTTCCTGCGACTGATTAACGAGAAGAATTACGACGAGGCGCTCGACATTGCACGCAAACAAGTAGAAGACGGTGCCGACGTGATTGACGTGAACATGGACGATGGTCTGCTGGACGCCACCGCCGAAATGCAGACCTTCCTGAACCTGATTGCATCGGACCCGGCCGTGAGCCGCGTGCCTATCATGGTGGACTCTTCCCGATTTGAAGTCATCGAGGCGGGCCTCAAGTGCATCCAGGGCAAGAGCATCGTGAACTCCATCTCCCTCAAGATGGGCGAACAGGCGTTTATCGAGCATGCGCTCACCATCAAGCGCCTGGGTGCCGCCGTCATCGTGATGCTCTTCGACGAAGAAGGTCAGGCCACCAACTACGAGCGCCGCGTGAATATCGCCGCCCGCGCCTACGACATTCTGGTGAAGCAACTGGATTTCGCGCCATCGGACATCATCTTTGACCCGAATGTGCTGACGGTCGCTACCGGCATGGCGGAACACAACGCCTACGCCATCGACTTTATCCGCGCTGTCCGCTGGATTATGGACAACCTTCCCGGCGTGCGCATTTCGGGCGGTCTTTCGAACCTCTCGTTCGCCTTCCGCGGCAACAACTACCTGCGCGAAGCGATGCATACCACCTTCTTGCATTACGCGATTCCAAACGGCATGGGCATGGCCATCATGAACCCCAGCGCGATTATCGAATACAAGACGATTCCGCTGGAACTCCGCATGGCCATTACCGAAGTCATCTACAACACGGAACCGGATGCCAGCGAAGCGCTCATCGAAATTGCAAGCCGCATGACCGCGGCCCAGAACGCAGCCAAGGAAGCAGGAACCAAATACGACCCGAAGGCGATTTTCGCCATGAGCACCGGCGCAAGCAGTTCTGACGCAGGCAACAACGGCGCCGACTCCGAGCAGGCAAAAACCACTCCCGAAGAACGCCTGCAAGAAGCACTCCTCAAGGGAACTTCTACAACGCTCCAGCCCGACCTGATGGAACTCATCAACCGAGGCGATAGCCCGGTGGGAATTATTTCCGGCCCGCTCATGGACGGCATGAACGAAGTCGGTCGCCGCTTCGGTGAAGGCAAGATGTTCTTGCCGCAGGTGGTAAAGACCGCACGCACCATGAAGAAGGCGGTAGAAATCTTGCAACCCTACATCGAGGCGGGCAAGGACGCGAACGCTTCTAGCCGCGGGAAAATCGTGATTGCAACCGTCAAGGGCGACGTGCACGATATCGGCAAGAATATCGTCTCCGTGATTATGGCCTGTAACGGCTACGAAATGGTGGACCTCGGCGTGATGGTTCCCGAAGATGTCATCGTGAAGGCGGTCATCGAAAACAAGGCCGACATCTTGAGCCTCTCCGGACTGATTACGCCCTCGCTCGAAGAAATGTGTACCGTTGCAAAGGCCATGCAGGACGCAGGCCAGCGCATTCCGATTATCGTCGGCGGTGCCACGACTTCGCCCACGCACACCGCCGTAAAGATTGCTCCGTGCTATGACGGCCCCGTATTCCACGTGCGCGACGCCGCAAGCAACCCGGGCCTCGCCCAGAAACTTTTGGATCCAGCAACTAGCGAACAAACCATCCGCGAAAACCGCGAAGAACAGCAGCGCATTCGCGACAAGCAAAACGGCATCCAGACCGAAGCCGCAAGCGCCATGGCCGCAGCAAAGAAGACTCCGCTCGAACGCCGCTACCTTTGCGACTGGAGCAAGTACCAGCCGGTGGAGCCTCCGTTCATGGGCGAAAGCAAACTCCCGCCCATCGCGCTCGAAAAAGTCATCCCGCTTATCACCTGGGAATACTTCTTCTTTACCTGGAAAATCAAGCCGGACCAGGAAGAAGCAAAGAAACTCAAGGCCGACGCCGAAGAACTTATCAAGTCGCTCACAAAGCCCGAGTATGCGCTGCGTGCCGTGCAGGCGTTCTACCCTGCAGCCGGTACGGAAAATTCCATCAGGTTCAACACGGGCCGTACCGGCACCGACTCCGACTTTGTCGAAGTCGCTACGGCACGCCAGCAGAACCCGGAAGGCACCTGCCTTGCCCTCTGCGACTACGTTGCGCCTGCCAACGCGAACACCGCTAGCATCTTCGCCGCTCCCGCCGGTAAAGACGTTTTCCGCGACATCGTAGGTGCCTTCGCCGTCACCGTGAGCGACGCCTTCGTCAAACGCCTCGAAAAGCTCAAGGCCGAACAGGGCGGCAGCGACTACGACGTTCTCTTGATGCAGACTGTCGCCGACCGCCTCGCCGAAGCGGGCGCCGAATACCTGAGCCAGGAACTCGCGCGCACCAAGGGCTGGAAGGGCATCCGCCCGGCCGTCGGCTACCCCGTGCTCCCGAACATCAAGGAAATCTTCAACGTCGCGAAACTCATCGATTTTAACAGCGTAGGCATCAGCCTCACTGAGAACGGCGCCATGTACCCGCAGGCCTCCGTGAGCGGCCTCTACATCAGCCACCCCGAAATCGACTACTTCCACGTGAAGGTGTAAATCGCCCGTTTCGCAAAAACGCCCTATTGACTTCGCGCTGTTTTTTGATTAAATTAACAGCAGATTGCGAGGTACATTATGAAAGACAGACAAGATCTTCCCGAACTAGCCAAGGCGTACCTTTTCGCTATAAAGATTACATTTGACAACATTCTCCCCGACAAGGCGGAGGAATTTAACGAGCTCGCGAACAACCTTTCGGCACGCTGCCGCAAGGTCAAGTTCCTCAAGGAAAACACGAGCGACGTCTACACCATCGTGGAAATTTCTTTCGACGAATTCGAAGACTTTTTGGTCACGACCTGCATCAAGAACGAATACCTGAAAAGTTTCCGCATGACTATCGACCACTACTCGTCGAACATGAAGCTCGTCTACAGCGAGAAGTTCTTTGACTGCAAGGCCGTCTACGTCGAGGAATTCGCCTACGACAAGTTCGACACCAACCAGGAACGCCTAGTCAAGACCATCGGCGTCAAGTGCAAGCGCGGACATTAAAACGCCCCACCCTATTTGCGTATAGTAGGTACACACGAAAGTAGTTTTTTCGTGTATTCGTGCTGAGGGTCCGTAAGCACGGAGTCTGCGGGCCCGCGCTCCACCACCTTGCCGAAGTACATAACAAGCACGTCGTCCGAAATCGCGCGCACCACCTGCATGTCGTGGCTAATGAAAAGTATGCTCAGCCCGAGATCGCGCCTCAGGTCGTCGAGCAGGTGTAGAATCTGCGCCTGCACCGACACGTCCAGCGCGCTCGTAACCTCGTCGCAAAGCAGGACCTTCGGTTCAACCATCAGGCTACGCGCAATGCAGAGCCTCTGCCGCTGGCCTCCCGAAAACTCGTGCGGGAATTTCTCCATCGCGCCGTGCGGAATGGACACGCGCTCTAGCAGCTCGACTGCACGTTGCCGCGCCTTCTCGAAAGCAACCTTGCGGGCCACCAGCGGGGCTGTCAGGATTTCCTCTACCGTCTGTCGCGGGTTCAGGCTGCTGAACGGGTCCTGAAACACCATCTGCACCACATCGCACACGCGCGCAGGCTTCTCGCCCCCCTCGGGAGCAATCTTCCCGCACTGCACGCCCCTCCCGAAAATTTTCACGCTGCCCGACGCAAGCGGCACGAGCCCCACCAGGGACTTCACGAGGGTCGACTTCCCGCAGCCCGATTCGCCCACCACGCTCAGGGTCTTGCCCTGTTCCAGCGTGAACGAGACGCCATCGACCGCGGTGAAGTAGTCCTTCACCTTTCCGAACACGCCACCCCGCACCGGGAACCGAACCGTAAGCCCGCTCGCCTCGATGGCGGGTACACCCGCGGGAGCCGCCTGCTGGTTAGGCATCGGCCTCCCCGTCCAGGCTCTCCAGGGCTTCCTGGACATTCTTCTCCGTCTCGAGGAGAATCTGGCGGCACTTCTTCAGCAGGGCCGTCGCCTCCTGGACACTCCCCGCCAGCTCGTCAATCTCCATCTCGGAGTTGTCGATACGCGTAAGGATGGCCTCCAGGCGCTCCATCGAGTTCTTGTACTCTAGATTTTCTTTGCTCATGTGTGGGAATATAGTTATTTGTACAAAACATTCGTCCGCTTTTAATTACATTTACCCCCAGTGGAGAAAAAAGAGACTCACAGCCTGCGGATGACACCCGCGGGTATGCGCAAGGGTTTCCGCATCGCGTGCGGGGCGGTTTTTGTGGTCGTTGCGCTTGCGCTCCTGGGTTGCCTTGACCTCCCCGACGCGCCTAACGAGAGCCAGTACGTGGAACGCGTCGACGTGTTCCTGTTCCAGGAAGGCAACCAGGATTCCACGCTTCTGAAGATTCGCCCGAACGACTCGGCCGTCATCAAGGCTTCCGTCTATCCGAGGCAGTTCAAGAACAGCCTCACGTTCCGCTGGCTGTACTGCATCGGGGATTCCACGACCGTCATCGGCGACAGCCTCACGTACACAATCCCGAGTTCGCCCAAGATACACGACATCCCGAACGCGCTTGAGGTCGCGGACGGGGTCGGGAACACCATCCGCAAGGATTTCAAGGTCAGCGTGAACATGGCCCCCACGCTCTACACCAAGACCATCCCGGCTGACGGAGACACGCTCTACGGCAACGTGCACACATCCTTCCGGTTCAAGTGGAAATCCTACGACTTCGATTCCTTCGACGAGAACAAGCTCGAGCACACGCTCGTCATTGACGGTGTGGAGTACCCCGTAGGCCGTCTCGAAGAGATTATGCAGTCCGGATTCGGCGAGGGCGAGCACACGTTCCAGATTATGGTGAAGGATTCCTTCGGCGATGCGGATACGCTCCCGGTCTACAGGTTCTACATGCTCGACACACTCGGGGGCAGCCTATGATGCGCGCCTTCCGTACCATTTTCGCGTTCACGCTCGCGTTCGCACTCGCGGGCCAGTTCTCGGCATGCAGCAACGGCGACGACTACCTCTATGACGAAGACCAGTCCACATTCATCGAGGTTTCCGCCGAGATGGCGTTCTCGTTCGATTCCAGCAGCACGCGGGCGAAGTCCGACACGCTCACTCCCGCCGACACGCTCATTTTCATCGCGAACATACTCCCCTCCAAGTCCATCAAGATAAAGCGCTACCTCTGGACCATGGACGGCGAGACTCTCTCGTACGATTTCAGTTTCCGCAAGAGCATCGAGGAGCCGGGCCTGCACAAGATTGCGTTCTTCCTCGAGACCTACCTGGGCGACACGCTCTCGGACACGCTCTCCCTGCTCATTTCGAACCCCCCGGTACTCGACGAGAACAAGTTCATCCCCGCGCTGCACTCGCAGGGGCTCCCGACATCAGGCGGTGTCTCGTTCGCGTGGGATGCCTACGACCCGGATTCCATCGCGGCCCTCTACTACCACTTTACCATCGAGGGCATTGTCGATACCGTAGTTCCGGAGCAGGGCTTTACCTACTGGGGCGACCTCCCGCCGCTCGAACACCTGCAGTGGAGCGTACAGGCGATAAACGAGTTCGGGTTTGCTTCGCGCGAAAAAATCCACGGGGATTTCTTTACCCGCGGTGGCATCGGCGAGGCGGGCCTTACGGGCGCGGTCACCACGAGTGCCGCGACAAGCGGCTCGGGTCAATTCGATTTCAGCGTGAACGTCACCGTACGCGACACCTTCGATCGGGTTGTCCTCACGAAAGACTTCCCGAACAACAACCTTACCACGGGGCCATTCGCCGTATCGCCCTTAAGTGCGGGCAGATACAGCATCGAGGTTTCCATTCCCGAATATCCCGACTTTGCCGGCGATACGTTCGATGTTACGCTCCAGGCGGGCGAAGTGCTTGACCTGGACACGATTACCCTGCGCGATACCGTGCGCCCGCACATTGCCGTGCTTGCCGCGGGCTCAGCATTCACGAAAATTGACACGCTCGACTACAGCGACACGCTCAAGTTCCTCGTGCTGGATTCCGGTACGCCCTCCTCCCAGCTGACCGTTTCCGCGTTCCTGGAATCCACTCTCCTTACCGAGACAGCGGTTTCGGGCGACACGTTCACGGTAATCCTCCCCTCGACCGCACGCACATGGAACAGGCGCCTGCTCGATATTGTCGCCATCGACGCGAGCAAGAACAAGACCGTGCGCAACTACGTCATCGAGGGGGCTGATTCCTGGTTCAGGTCGAACCCCAACCCGACCCTAATCACGAGCGATTCCGTCCGCCTCTACATCCTGGACAACAACCGCTACGGATTCAAGCCCGACACGTTCTACTTCCACTTCGGCAACCGCAAAATCGCGCAGTACGCAAACGACGTTCCGCTCTACTCGCAGACGTTCCTGAAAATTGAATTCAACGAGGGCGAAAACACAATCATGAGCGGGATCCGCTACACGAACGGGATTACGCAGTGGAAGCGCTGGACACTCATCCGGAACAACTCTACGGGAGGCTCGCCATGAAACGCCTAGCCTCCGTGATTTCCATGCTCGCAACCGCGGTCGCATTCTTTGCCTGCGGAGATTCGCACCTGGTCGAAGACAGCGACCAGCCTACACTCGACCAGCACATCTTTGTGCTGCCCGACCGCTTTGCTGGGCAGCCCTACAACTTCGGCTCGCCCGCAACGAACGTCTATCTCGACACGAACCAGTCCGTGAAATTCTGGGCGACATACAGCCTGGACGGGCAGTTTATTTCCACGGATGCCGACGAGGAACTCTACCTGAACCACAACTGGATTATCGACGGAGAGAACTACAACATCTCGCCCCTGCGCCACAAGTTCTCGACACCCGGGTTAAAGCGCGGGATACTCGAGACGGTAGACCTGCTGAACGACACGCTGCGCGATACAGTGAACATCTACGTGAACACCCCCGTCTCTGTCGAGATCATCGCCCCGGTCAACGGTTTCAACCGCGTGTATCCCGGCCCGAACAGCAGCGTGGAACTCCGCTGGACCCTTGCAGGCGCCGACCCCTGGGAAAAATCCACGTGCTACGTGCACGCGGCTTACGACAGGGAAAACGTGTGGCGTAACGCCATCGGCAAGGTGGACTGCAACGAAGGCGCCACTCTCAACGGCACGTTCCTGGGCGATTCCCTCACGAACTACATCATGGCCCACCCCGAGCGCGACACGTCCGTTTCCATATACTGGGGCGTAAAGGCAATCCTTTCTACCGATGACGGCTTCGAGGAACGCGACTCCACCGACATCTTCTATTTCTCCACGCTATTCATGCATACCGATTCTGCGGTCATCAGCATCCCTGTCGTGTACGACAATCTGCGCAACATGTCGATACACACGAGGCTCCTTGTAACAAGCAGTACCGGCGACACGCTCGCCCAGCTCAATTCAAAGACCAACCCGACGACTTTCACCACGAAGGTCGCGGCACAGACCGGTATCCGCATCCATGTCGACGACGGCAACAGGAAGGAATTCCTGTCCGACGACGTTATCGTGAACACGTCCGCCGGCGCATTGACCATCGTGGATACAATCCACATGCAGGACCATGTGCAGCCGCAGGTGGCCCCGCTCAGCAACGCCATTGGCTTCAACGACAGCATCGCCTTCTACGTTCTCGATGACGGCACGGGAATTAACCCCAACCGCATCCACGTTTCCGTAGATTCCGATTCCGTCGAATTCAATTACGACGAGCCGTTCATCAAGTTCAGGAGCAGGTGCTTTGTCGGGTGTACCATCCGGATTTCTGTCGAGGACAACGCCCGCAACATGAACCCCAAGGTGTTCTGGGAAACCAGGGCAAAGCAGGGATTCCTCGACACGCTCTACATAGACGGTCCATTCACCGAACTTTCGGGGGAAAGATGATTTCGAAGTTTCCCCTGATATTCGCGCTCGCTCTCGCCTCCCTCGCCCTTGCACAGGAGGCGCACAGGTATCTGCACATCTCGACGAACCCCTCGTACGCAGATGCCTATGTGAATTCCACCCGCAAGAACTTTGCCGCGAACCCGGACGTAAGCCTCCCCGGCTACATCGAGGTTCCCGCTGGCGAGGGCAACGTGCTGGTGACCATATTCAAGCCCGGCTACAGGGACACGACCATCAACGTGACTGTTTCTGACAAGGATACATCGTACCTCATCGTTTCGCTTTCGCCCAGTTACGACGACGTGTATCTTGAACGCCAGCAGAAGGCGCTTTCGCACCGCACGCGCAGGAACATAGGCTTCAAGCTCGCCATCGCATCGGCGGCCCCGCTTGTCGCAAGCGGAATCGCGGCGCTTGTCACCGAATACAACATCGGCAAGGCGAACGACAAGAAAGACCTTATCGAGAAGAGCGTCATACGGGAAGGCGACGAATATGCGCGCAACCTGGAGCGCTACGGGGAATACCGGGATGACGCGGAATCGGCAAAAAAAGTCACCGTAGGGACATTCATTGCGGGGGTAGCACTCCTCGGATTCGGCTTGATACTTTCGTTTTAGCGGGTAAACCATGAGCAGCACCATGAAAAAGATTTTCCTCCTTCTAGCGGCAAGTTTCTTATCGCACGCATTTGCGGAAGACCCGCAGGGCATGCCGGTTATGGTCGAGCTTGTCTCGGGCACAAAACAGAAGGCGCAGTTCCTCGGCATCGCAAACGATACCGTGAGCCTCGGGGGCTATATCAAGAACGAATTCACCGTGCTGAAGTTCCCGAAGAGCCAGTTCAAGAGCATTCTTGATTCCCTCGGGAACAACATCCTTGCGGCCCCAAGCGCACCCACCCAGGCAGATCCCGCGCAGGAATACGAGCCGGTAGACCCGAACGCCCCCGGGTTTGTAAATGAGGAGGCCGCCGCAGGCGACACCGCAGGCGATACGCCCGAAGGTGACACCGCCGGGCTCGACACAGGTAGCGAACGGCCCGCAGGCACAAACCCCGAGCCGGCCGCAGGCGACTACATTCCAGACAAACTATTCGTCGAATTCGAAACCGACGGCGTAGATTCCGGCAAGGCGAGCCTCCTTACGGCAGTGACCTTCGAGATAATGCGCGAACTCGACCCGCGGTTCGGAATGCGCGGGTTCAGCGCCACCCCGCAATGCAACGACCGCGCCTGCGTGCAGGATTACTGGAAGACATACGGCGTGAAGGATATCTACTTCGGGAAGATTTCAAGAGCATCACACCCAGATTCCGCGAACGTGGAAATCACGCGGGTGCTTTACGAGGAGGAACTCCCCACCATTTCGAAAGAGCAGGTGACGCTCTCGCTCGACTCGCTCCTGCAGGATGCCGTCAAGGATGGCGCCCTCGTGAACCTCGTCAAGAAGGCTGCCGGGTTCCCCATACCCTCGAAGCGCAAGCGCAGCTACATCCACGTGGAAACCGACCCGGAATCCGCCACCATCTCGCGCCCCGAAAAGGATGCGATTTGCAAGTCTCCCTGTACCTTCGCCGTTACGGATACGGGCAAGATTGAGATAAACGCGTACTGGAACGTGGATAAGCACCTGTGGGGCGCACAGACCTTCGTGCGCCCGCTCCCCGGCGATACGGTGAAAGTCTCGCTCAAGCTGAAGCGGGTGATTCCCGAAATAAAAATCGTGTCGAACCCGGTCGGCGCAGAGATTTTCCCGGGCCAGGAAGAAATTACCCGCAACAGCGAGTCCATCGGCACGACACCGAAAATCATCTCGCTCACCAATCCGGGCATGACCCACCTGCGCCTCCGCCGGGAAGGCTACCGCGATACGCTCGTGAGTTTCTACGTTGCCCCCGTCTCCGAAATCAATCTCGACATCTCGATGGAGCACCTCACCGACTTCGAAGAAATCAAGAAGCAGGAGGAATGGGTAAAGCAACGCCGCAAATCTTTTATCGGGCAAGTGCTGATGGGTTCTTCCGTCGCCCCGGTACTCGCGGGTGCACTCCTTTTTTACCTCGCCCAGCAGAACTACGACGACGCCGACGACATCAAGGCCGAACTCAAGATGCCGAGCGCCGCGAAAGGCGAGAACTACAACAGCAAAAAGCAGAAGAACAAGGACCTCGTGGACACGGGCGACCGCTACAGCATCATAGGCGGGAGCCTCATCGGTGCGGGTATAGCCGTATTTGGCCTGGGGCTTTTCCTCACCTTCTAGCAAGAATCGCATAATTCGCCGTAAAAAAGGCAAAAAAACACTTTTTTAAACGGACAGCCGTCCGTTTTTGCTTTTTAAAAAACTAGATTTAGAGCGATGCGTAAACTACTTATTTCATTCATGCTTTTGACCACGGCGGTCTATGCGGCTGATTTCGAGCGCTCCAATTGGCGAGCCCAGATGTACCTGCAGGCCGAACCCGCCTTTATTCACTTTGAATCCGAAGAACCGCAACTGTTGAAAGAGCCCATCGACAAGGAACTCCTCACCATCCCCGTGAGCGTGGGCTTCCTGTTCAACCCCTTCTTTACTCCGCTGTTCAAGGCCGATATTCCGTTTACCTTCTGGCTCGGTGCCGAAGTCAACTCCATCCAGTTCCGTGAAATTGCGAGCGACCCCGCCTACTGGGGTGTCGACGACGACGGCAAGCGCATCGAAGACGAAAAGCACGACCTTTCCGAAGCGGGCGAAGGCCGCACGCTCTCGTTCCGCGCATACGCCCCGTCCGTGGTGGGCGGTTTCTCGTTCAACCTCGGCGGCGACTTTGACCTTCGCGTGCTGGGCGGCTACGGGTTCCACTTCTTTACCTTCGTGGACAACTACTCCACCAGCACCAAGGACCACACCGAGATGGTCCCGACGGCATTTGTCTCTGGCGCTCTCGAATACCGCATCACCGAGATTTTCCAGGACGTGGACATGAAAATCGGCATCAACGTGCGCAGGGAATTTTTGCCCTACGAAGACATGATGGCGACCTACCCCTACAAGTACGACAAGGAAAACCCGACCCCGTCCTCCGGATTCTCGGGAATCACCTTCAGCAAGGTTTCTTACAAGTGGCCCGTACGCGTGGGCCTCGAACTTTCGTTCGACTTCGGGCGTGAAAGCCGCCGCGACCGCCGCATGCGCTTTACCCTGCGCGACCGCGACCAGGTGCTGCGCGACAACAGCGAAGTCAAGGACACCCTCAGCGACTGGGACTGCATGGCCATCGAGCGCGACTACCGGTTCTTCCTCGACGAGAACGGCGAACTGCCCGACATGAGCGACGCCTACACCAAGACCCAGTTCTCCGACGTGCTGGAAAGCTTCCTCGCCTTCTGCCACCCGGCGGACCTCGCCACGAAGGAAAAGCTCTACGCGACTCTCGACACCGGCAAGATCGAGCTGAAGGAATACCAAGTACGCCAGGAAGATTCCCGCTTTGACCAGGTCATGGCAAGCAACGACCCCGAAATGCTCGAGATGTTCCTGCAGTACTACCCCGACTCCCCGCGCCGTGGCGAAGTCGAAGCCAAGATTAGGACCCTCAGCGAATACCACAAGTTCCGCGAGATACAGGCGCAGAACACCTTCAAGGCATACCTCTCCTACCTGAACGACAACCCGAACGGGGCATTCAGGGACGAGGCCGAAGCAGGCATCTTTGAACTTGTCCGCAACAGCAACCGCATGAAGGACTACGAGATTTACCTGAAGCGCTTCCCGAACGGCAAGTACGTCGAAGAAGCGAAGGCCGCACTCAAGGGCGCAAACAACAGCGCTCCTTCCCAGATAGAATACCAGGCCCCCGAATACGTCGAACCTCCTGCAGAGGAACCGGCGGTCGAGGAACCCGAAGAGGAAGAAGAGGAAGAGGTAAAGCCGACGCCGAAGAGCAAGAAGGCTAAGGCCAAGAGGGCCGCAAGCAAGAAGAAAGCAAAGTCCAAGAAGAGAAGATAGGCCTTGAAAAATTTCGCCCTACTCGCATTTCTTGTCGCAGGCATGAGCCTCGCGACGTTCGCGCAAGTTGATTCCAGCACGGTGCAGGCAAGTCCGGCAGCCCAGGTCGAAGCCGTTGCAGAAGCCACCTCCGAAGAAGGCGCGACCGCCGACGGCACCCCGAAGACCGGCATCTACGACCAGGTCATCAACTGGTACAACGCGAACCTGAACTACGGCACCGTCGCTCTCCTCATGGCGGTGGAATCCTCGTTCATCCCCTTCCCGTCCGAACTGGTGGTGCCGCCCGCCGCATACAAGGCGATGCAACCGGAATCGGGCCTGAACATCGTGTTCATCGTGCTCTTCGCTACCCTCGGGGCACTCGCGGGTGCATTCGTCAACTACTTCCTCGCGAAGCTCCTCGGGCGCCCGATTGTGTACAAATTCGCAGACAGCCGCCTGGGGCACTTTCTGCTTCTCGATTCAGGCAAAGTAACAAACGCCGAGAGGTTCTTCCTCGAGCATGGCGCAGTCTCCACGCTCGTCGGCAGGCTCATTCCGGCAATCCGCCAGCTGATTTCTATCCCGGCGGGCCTTTCCAAGATGAAGCTCTGGGCATTCTCGCTCTACACCGCCATCGGCGCCCTCTTCTGGAATATCATCCTCGCAGTCCTCGGGTACATCGCCCACGGGCAGAAGGACCTGATTCAGGCGTACAGCCACGAGCTTTCTATCGGACTCGTTGGGCTCGGCGTATTGTTTATCGGCTACATGACCTGGTGCGCGCTCAAGCCGAAAAAGTAGAAAGCGTGAAATCCGTCATTTCACACTCCACACCTCACACTCCACACTTCACACTAGTTAGAAGTCGCAGTTCTTGACGCAGCGGTTGTTTTCGAAAATCGCCTCGAGCGTCTTGACGCCCTTGGTAAAGCGGCGGTACGGCCCGTTGCGGAGCCCTTTCTCGAACGTCATCTCTTCCTTGATGGCACCGAGGTCGTCGTAGATTTTTGCGACACCGTGGATTTGCCCGTTCACGTAGGGCAGCGTGCGCACCAGCAGTCCGCGTTCGCTCCACACTTCGCTCGCGCCGTCAAGCACGCCCATCTTGTAGACCTCGCGGGATTTCTTGATTCCGTTCTCGTAAAATTCCGTGCTGGTCCCGTCCTCGATTCCTTCCTTGTAACCGATGGTCTGCCAGACCTTGCCGCTTTCGTAGTAACTCTTGAACACGCCATCGAGCTTGCCGTTCTTGTACGGGGCCTCGACCGCCAGGTTGCCGTTGGGGTGATACGTGTAGGAAACCCCCTCGCGGATGTCGGTCCCCTTCTGCACCGTGTACAGGCGGGCCAGCGTCCCGTCATCAAGCGTAGTGCGGACGGTGTCCAGTTCCACCCCGCCTTGCGATGCGGGCTTGGCCGCGGGCTTCTTCGGGGCCTTTGCAGGTGCGGCGAAGGCATTGAGAAATCCGCAACACAGGAGTAACACGAAAATTTCTTTTCTCATCACCGATAAATGTAGTTTTATCGTCGAGAATTATGTATTTTGCAGTTGCTTATGCGTATTACTTTTTTGAATCCTCCGTTCCATCCGATGTTCAGTCGCGAGTCGCGCAGTCCGTGCGTGACCAAATCGAGCACTCTTTACTGGCCCATGTTTTTGAGCTACGCCGCCGGCACTGTCGAAGCCGACGGTAACGAAATCCAGCTCATCGACAGCCCCGCCATGGAACTCGACCTGCCGAAGACACTGGACGGCATCAAGAAGTTTGACCCCGCGCTTGTCATTTGCAGCACGAGCACGCCGAGCATTCTGAACGACCTCAAGGTGGTGCGTGCCATCAAGGATACGCTCCCGAACGTGAAGGTCGCCATCATGGGTACGCATGCCACCGCCGAGCCGCTCGAGAGCCTGGAGATGGAACCCGCGCTCGACTTCGTGATTATCGGCGAGGCGGACTACACCTGCCGGAACCTCGCAAGGAGCCTGCGCGGCGACGGTGTTCCCGTAAACCAGATTGCGGGCCTCGCCTTCCGCAAGGAGGACGGCACCACAGACTTCCAGCCCGAGGGCCCGAAGATCGAGAACCTGGACGAACTCCCGTGGGTCTCGAAAGTTTACCGCAAGCACTTGTACAGCTGCTACAAGAAATATTTCTACGGCGCGAACCTGAACCCGCTGATTGTGATTTTGAGCGGGCGCGGTTGCCCGAACCGCTGCAGCTACTGCGTGATTCCGCAGACGCTCAACGGCCACAAGTTCCGCCGCCGCACGCCCAAGGACGTGGTGGACGAACTGCAGTACATCAAGGACAATTTCGAAGATCTGGGCGAAGTCTTCTTCGAAGACGACACGTTCACCGCAAGCCACGAGCACGTGCGCGAAATCTGCAACCTGATTCTGGAACGCGGCCTCAAGATTACGTGGAGCTGCAACGCCCGCGCCGATGTTCCGCTCGACTTGCTCAAGCTGATGAAGAAGGCGGGCGGCCGCGAGATGTGCGTGGGTTTTGAAAGCGCTTCGCCTGTGGTTCTCGAGAACATTCACAAGGGCGTGAAGAATACCGACAAGGCAATCGAGTTCACGAAAAACGCCCGCAAGGCAGGCCTGCTGGTGCACGGCTGCTTCATGGTGGGTAACCCGGGCGACACTCCGGAGACTCTCCGCATGACGCTCGACTACGCCAAGAAGTTGAACCCGAACACCGCGCAGTTCTACCCCATCATGGCGTACCCCGGTACCGAGGCCTACAAGGAAGCCCTCGAAAGCGGCGCATTACAGACAAAGGATTATAACCAGTGGCTGGACAAGGACGGGTTCCACCGCACCACCATCCAGCGCGGCGAACTCAGCAGCCAGGCCCTCGTGGACTTCTGCGACAAGGCCCGCCGCGAGTTCTACCTGCGTCCGAGCTACATTCTGCGTCAGGGAATCATGGCCCTCAAGAACCCGCGCGAACGCTACCGCGTGATGCGTGGATTCGGAACGCTCGTGAAGCACCTGTTCCGCAAGCACGGGCAGCTCGCCCCTGTGGCGCGCCAGGCCCCGACTATAAAGCCATAGCGGATTGACAGGCAAACCAACCTTATTTAAATCCCGGCCTTTGCGCCGGGATTTTTTCTACATTGACCCGCAGAGGCCAGCATGATTTGCAAGAAGTGCGAAACGGAATGCGATTTGCGCGCGGGGAAAGCCCTGTGCTGGCTGAAATTTTTCTTTCTAAGCCTTGTAGCCTCCGTTGCCATCGCATGGATTGCAAGCCTTTTCATTGACCCTGAATTAAGAAGAGGGTTCGTGGATTTTTGCGCAAGATGGCTGGTTGCGGCAATTGCATTCCCCTTTTATCTGCCCTTCATCATCCTGCCTCTCTTTGCCGTAGTTTCGTTATGCATCGCCATCTATAAATGCAGCAGATGGCTAATCCACGCAGAAAAAGAACTGAACCGGGTTTCCGAAGCAAAGCTTGTCCCGTGGGAAGACGTCTCCAGCGCGTTGATTCTCCCCTTATTCCCTTTTATACACTTTTTCATACTCAAGGAACTGCTCACGCGACAAAAGGAGACGCTCGACAGGAACAATCTCGAAAGCGAAACCCCTCCGCGGTGGGCACTCCCCGGCATACTCGGTGGTGGCATCGCCATCTACGCCTCCTTTTTCTTGATACTAGGCAATAGAAGCCCCGCTCTCAGCCACATCTCCATCGGATGCTTCATCGCGTTCCTCATTCTCCTTTTCGCAAGTTACATCAAGATCATACGCACCATCACCGCGAACACGAGCGCGCTCTATTCCCTGCCGGATGCCGTCTTCACAGCCGACTCACCAACCGACATTCAGCTTACCGACGCACCCGACGACACTGCGGCCAGCACCGAACCAGACAACGGCACCCAAGAACAAAACAGCGACAACGACAGAGCGGAGGCCAGCATAATTTGCAAAGAGACCGCACCAGTCAATAGCGACTCACAACCGCAAGATTTTCTCGACAAAGATTTTCAAGAGAATGTCCTGCGTGGAGAAAAACTGATTGACAGGTCAAAGAAAGCTATTTCAATAATGCTCAAGACCGATATATTCATATTTTTCATTTTCATCATCGGATTCAATTTAAATTCAAACTTTTTAGTAGGTCTATGTTTTTTTGCATACCCAATTCTATCTCTGTTGATATTTTTCATGCTCTTTTCGGCGGTATCAATTTATTGTAAATGGCTTTACCACATTTTAAGAAATCTTCGCAAATTTACAGGAACCCGTTTTTCACCCAAGATTGCCGTTGCTTGCTCACTACTCCTTGGCATCGGCCAGCTTTTGACATGCTTCATCTTCAAAGACATTCTCACTCATCAAAAAGAAGTTCTTGACACACATAGAACAGACACCTCATCAATACCAACAAGCACACCCGTATCCCCCCTATTACTAGGCTCCCTAATAATATTCATAATCTTTAAAATAATTACATTAGAAACAGTCAAAGAAATTGCAGGCTTTGTAGCTTTCATGGCATTCTTTTTTCCCATTATACCATACCTTTTTATCTTCAAGGTCGCTTTCGACATATTTGCAATAATCATCCTGCTCATATACATGAACTTGGTCCAACAGCCTATATTGAATGAGAAAGCAATCGCCCAATTGAATATCGGCAACATAAAAGCAACCAATCCTGACAAAGAAATAAATCCAGAAATAAACGGCTCTCCTGCGGAGAATGACGAAATCCCACAAGATAACCCCTAAAACTTTTACTACTATTTATAATACTATGAGTGAAAACTGCCTTTTCTGCAAAATCATCAAGGGTGAAATCCCTTCCAAGAAAATCTACGAAGACGACGACGTTTTCGCATTCTACGACATCGCCCCGCAGGCCCCCGTGCACTTCCTTGTGGTGCCGAAGCGCCATATCGCGACCATCATGGACATGAAGCCGGAAGATTGCGAACTCGTGGGTAACATGCTTTACCGCGCACAGCTTATCGCGAAGGACCTCGGCCTCGAAGAGGACGGCGCCCGTTTCGTGTTCAACTGCAAGGCCGATGCGGGCCAGACGGTGTTCCACATCCACCTGCACGTCGTTGGCGGGCAGCAGATGGGCTGGCCTCCGTTCCCGAAGGCTTAATAATCGCGGCGCAGCCGCCATTCTATGATTAAAACCCGCGCGATAGTCCTGCACCGCTTCCCCTACAGCGATTCCAGCTGGATCGTGAAGGCGCTTACGGAAGAAACCGGCACCGTCTCCTTCATCGTGAAGGGAGGCAAGCGCAAGGACAGCCCGTTCAGGGGGGCGCTCGACCCGCTCGCCCTATGCGAGATAGTGTATCGCGAGAACCCGAATACGGAACTGCAGTTCCTGAAGGAAGCGAGCGTCATCAACTGGCACGTGCACCTTCGCGAAAACCTGCTCGCCCTCGCGAAGGCGCAGGTGATGGCCGAAATCGTACTGCGGTACGCACCCGCGGGTGTCCCGCTGGAAGGAGAATTCTCCCTGCTGGAAGAGGCGCTCGCGGCCCTCGACGCACCCGACATTAAACTGCCCGCGGACGATAATTCTGAAGTTAAACTACCCGCAGATTCCGAAGTTAAACCGCCCGCGAGCAATGCGCCTGAAGTTAAACCGCCCGCGGGCAATTCGCCGGAACAAGATGCCGCGCCCTCCTTACCAGCAGGCATTAAACAGTCCGCTAACAAGTCGGGTGTTTTCGCCCGCTGGCTCCTGGATATCTGCGAACTCTGGGGCTACCACCTGGACATGAGTTCCTGCAGCCGCTGCGACCACCAAATCGAAGGCGCTCCGGCCGATTTCCATCCGGAAACGGGCGCATTCGTCTGCAAAAGCTGCCTCGGGGTCGAAACTCCCCGCGCTCGGCCCGAAACGCTCGCCGGTTTCGAGACTCTCCGCACCGGCAGGGCAATCGCGCACCCGGAATTCGTCGAGAACGCTCTCCTCGCCTACCTGCGCAGCCACATCGGGTTCATGCGCGAAATAAACTCGCTCAAATTTCTAAATGAAACACGAAAGTTATACGACCGTTCGCGCTAGATTCCTGAATTAAATTACTCCGGTTTGCGCTCACACCCACCTGCGACGACCTCGCGCCAAGTTCCAACATAATTTCTATCTTTTACACGCTGTGAAAAGCGCAGTTTATAGAAAGTGCTGTTCACAGAAAGCGCGGTTTATAAGCGCGGTTCATAAATAGGAGATGCTATGCTTACTGCGGAAAATATCCGCGCCTTGAAGGGCACGGGCAAGAAAGTTTCGATGATTACCGCCTACGACTTCGCGTTCGCCCAGATGGCAGAAGCCGCCGGAGTCGACCAGATTCTCGTGGGCGACAGCCTCGCGAACACCATGCTCGGCTACAAGAGCACCCGCGAAATCGGCATGACCGAAATGCTCATCTTCGTCGCCGCCGTCTGCCGCGGCGCACCCAACACGCACGTGGTGGCCGACATGCCCTACAGAAGCGACAAGGATCCGCAAACCGCATACGATAACGCAAAGCGCTTCATGGACTTAGGTGCAGCAAGCGTCAAGCTCGAGGGCACCCCCGCTGGCGTCATCGAATACCTCCGCAGCAAGGATATTCCCGTCTGCGCACACCTCGGGCTGCTCCCGCAGACCGCCGAGAACTTCAAGCAGAAGGGCAAGACCGAAGAAGAGGCCCGCGCCATCGAAGACGCCGCCAAGTTCGTGGATAGCCTCGGATGCTTCGAGACGGTGCTCGAGCACATCCCCGAAGAACTCGGCAAGAAGATTACCGGCGAGGTGAAAAGCGTCACTATCGGCATCGGCGGCGGTAAATTCACCGACGGACACGTGCTCGTGATGCACGACGCGCTCGGAATGCACCAGAAAAAGCTCCCTCCGTTCGCGACGAAGTTCGTCGACATGTATTCCCTGGGCGTAGAGGGCTTCCGCAAATACGTGGAGAGCGTGAAGAACGAAGCGTAACACACCGCAAGGAGAAAATTTTCACGGCGCGATGAAAAAAGAAATGTCGCCGCGCAAAAAAAAAACTTGATTGAATGAAAAATTTTCTCTCGCGAATGAAAAATTTTTGGTGAAAAGAAAAAAAATCTCGTCGATGACGGGATTTTTTTTGCAAGTGTTACGAAAATCACAAGTAATTCTTTGAGTATCATCAAGTTACAATCACTACGTAACGCACAGGTCAAAAAAGAGGCCAATCGCCTGTAACCCGCGTCGTTATTGGGCTCGCGTCATTTTACATACAAAGTAATTTTCATCCCTTATAAGACAACTTTTCCATCTTGTCAATATCTTTTTGAAAAAAAATGAAAAAATTTTTAAAAAGGTGTTGACTTTTTGTGAAAATAAAGTTATTTTAATGTCATCAAAACAATTAACCCTCAAAAAAGGAAGAATACAATGGCTACTACAAAGAAAACTGTTGCTAAGAAGGCTCCTGCCAAGAAGGCTGCTCCGGCTAAGAAGGCTGCCGCCAAGAAGGCTGCTGCTAAGAAGGCTGCTCCGAAGGCTGCTGCCAAGAAGGCTCCGGCCAAGAAGGCTGCTCCGGCTAAGAAGGCTGTCGCTGCCAAGAAGCCGGCCGCCAAGAAGGTCGCTGCTAAGAAGCCGGCTGCCAAGAAGGTTGCCGCCAAGAAGCCGGCTGCCAAGAAGGCTCCTGCTAAGAAGGCCGCCAAGAAGTAATTTTTATTCTTCTTTAAAGCTCTCTTTTGGAAAGGTCCCGCTCTGCGGGCCCTTTTCATTTTTTATCTTTAAAAACATGATTTCGGAAAAAGACCTCGAAGAACTCCAGAAAATTCCCCTAGATGAACGTGTCAAGCGCGTCGAAGCGCTGCTCGAAACAAAGGAAAACCCGCGCGGTTTTGAACTCGGGCTCCTCCTCGCCCTCAAAATGGGTCAGGAAATCCGTGAAAAGAAACCCCTCGGGAGCGAATCGGGCGACCTCGTGGTAAGCTGGAAGGACAGATATTCCGAATATGTGATTGAAGAAGCCATCGCAAGCGCGAAAGAATTCCTGCTGCACCCAGCCAGCATCGCCGAAAAAATCAAGGCGGGCATGGACAAGTTCAACAAGGCGCCGGAAGATGCCGGGCAAGACAGCACCGGTCAGCAAAACTCCGCCGAATCGAAGGACCAAAACGAGGCAGAAAATGGATAACAAACTCCAGGCCACCGTAGATATCGGGAGTCACAGCTGCATATTGCTGATCGCCGCATTCGAAGACGCTCCCGCAAGTTCACCAACCGAAACAGCCGAAGCAGAAGTTAAACCACGCCAAATTTTGGTGCCGAAACTCCAGAAGGTGGAAATCTGCCGCCTGGGTGAAGACATTTACGAACATGGCGCCATCACGCCGGCCCGCATCGAGGAACTCTCGAGAGTGCTGACCAAGTTCCGCATGGACCTGCACGCGCTCGGCGCCGACCTCAAGGCGGCCGTCATGACCGAAGCGATGCGCAAGGCAACGAACCCGGACGAAGTTCTCGACGCGGCAGAAAAGGCGCTCTGGATGCGCCCGCGAATCATCAGCGGCGAAGAAGAAGGCAAGCTCACCTACCGTTCCGTGAAGGAATGGCACGGCGAAGGCATCGTCACCATCGATATCGGCGGCGGTTCCACCGAGCTCAGCAACGGCGAGACAACGTTCTCGATACCCGTCGGCGCGCTCAAGATGTTCAAGGCGATGGGCCCGATTCCTGGACCGGAATACAAGAAGTTCGTGAAGGACACCTTCAAGGAAGTGAGCTTCAAGGGCATGACCAAGAAACCCGTCTACCTCATCGGTGGCACGGGAACCGCACTCGCGATGGTCTACCTCGACAAGCCGAAGTTCGACTACAAGGCAATCGAAGGGCTCGAGATGAGCATCGCCGACCTCGACGCGGTCACCACACGCATATCGAACCTCTCGAAGGAACTGCGCGCGATGCTCCCGGGACTCGAGAACGGCAGGAGCGACGTAATCATCTGCGGGCTTTTCTGGCTCAAGTCGCTTTTGGAAAAACTGCGCGTAGAAACCTTCCGCATCAGCACCGCGGGCATCCGTTTCGGGCTCCTGTACCCGCCGGAACCCGAACCTGAAGCAAAACCGAAGGCGAAAAAGACCCCGCCCTGGCTCAAGAAGAAGGAAGAGAATTCTGCCGAAGAAGGCTCGGACCAGTAACGTCATCCCCGCGTAGGCGGGCGGACAGCACTTAACAACTTGTTGTTTAGTGCGCATGGCCACCAAGGTGGGGATCTTTTTACAATTCCACGAGTGTCGCGACGAGGCAAGAATCCTTCGTAGCGCCGCTACCCGCAAAATCAATATCTTGCCCGCGCTTCCATGCAGTGCGGGCTTCTTTATACACCGACTTGACGGCGGCAAGCACGTCACGCGCGAAGGAATCAAGCGCGAATTCGCTGTAGTTGGAACTCACCATGAAGAAGGCACCTGCGTTCAGGAGCGCCGCACATTCCGAGACGAGCGGCATCAGGTGTTCGCGCACGTTGAAGTTGAACCCCTTGAAGCGCGCGAAACTCGGCGGGTCGAGCACGATACCATCGAACTTGAGGCCCTTCTTTGCGGCCCAGCGCACATATTCGAGCGCATTCCCGCGGAAAAATTCACCGGGGCGCAAGTCGAGCCCGTTCAGCGCGTAGTTTTCGCGGCCCTTGTCGAGAATCTTCCCGCTGATGTCGGCGTTCGTGGCGACTGCGGCACCCCCGAGGCGCGCGTGCACCGAGAAACTGCACGTATAGCTGAAGAGGTTCAGGAACCGCGGGCCGTTTATTTCTGCGGAGGACTGCGCAGGCTGTTTATCACTAGCAGGAACCGTGCCGGTCATCGCGCGGAAGCGGTCTTCCACCTCGAGGCGCACGTGCCTCATGTCGAGGAACAGCCCCGGATTGACGGTATCGAGCAAGTCCACATGGAAGCGCGCGTTACCTTCGCGTACCGTACCTACGGCCGCATTGCGGGTCCCGAACGCCACCTCCATGGGCGCGTTCTCAAGTGACTTGCCCGAACGGGAAAGCCTCTCCTTCACCACAATGCACGCGGGGTTGAACATCGCGGCCACCGCATCCACGAACTCGCGGCGACGCGGGAGCATCTCCGGCCCAAAGAACTGCACCTGCAAGCGGTCGCCGAAGCGGTCGAGCGTAAGCCCCGGAAACCCGTCGGCGGCTCCATTTACAATGCGATAAGCGTCCGTCACCTCGAACAGCGACGCACGTTTTTCATTTGCAATTTCTAAAAGATGACGCATGGTACACGCAGCGTCAAGCCTTGTCCATTGACTTGATTTGGTCCACGAACTCGCCCACTTCCTTGAACTCGCGATAGATGGAGGCGAAACGCACGTAGGCGACCGCGTCAAGTTTCTTGAGTTCCTGCATCACGAGGTTTCCGATGGTATCGTAGCCCACCTCGGAATTGTCGTTCACCGGCAGGGCGTTTTCCACGCGGGTCGCGAGTTCTTCGATGTCCTCGGGCGTAATCGGGCGCTTCTTGCACGAGTTCATGATGCCGCGAATCAACTTTTCGCGCTGAAAAGGCTGCTTTTCGCCACTCCTCTTCACGACCGTCAACGGCTGGAGTTCAATATACTCGCGGGTCGTGAACCTGCGGCCGCAGGCCAGGCACTCACGCCGTCTGCGGATGGCGGTTCCACTCACGCGACTATCGACCACTTTGTCGTTGTCGTTCTTGCAAAAAGGGCAAATCATGGCTAGAATATAGGATATTTTGCGAGAAAAAGCAATTATTTTCTCGCTCAGTCCTTGATGCAGCGGACGCTGAGCCACGTATCCTTGGGGAATGCGCCCGATTCCACGGCTTCTTTTTCGTAGTGCATCACGAACATGAGCGCCCTCGCGTCGTTTTTCTCCGTAGCGGTCCAGAAGAAGGCGCCGTTGTTGCTGAAGCTACGCACGCCGTTCGTGTTGACATGCGAAACGGCCGCAGGCAAGGCAGCAAACCCGTAGTCATCCGTACCGACGACATAGTCCTTCTTGTCCTTGTCCCAATCGCGAGCAGCCTTGAGTTTCGTACCCGCGGTTGCGGAATCGCCCACGACAGCAAACAGGTCGTTCCAGTCATCTTCGCCCGGCAGGCGCCAATCGCGGGGGCATGCGTCAATCGCATCTTCCCAGGCGTACAGCCGCCCGTACTTTTCGTGAGACTTCCCGTTGTATTCAGGGAAAACCACGCTAGTTTCCGTTTCGTAATTCAGGTTCTCTGCCATCCATACCCGCCCGCCGATAGTGACCGTGGCGTAAGTCTGGCCATCGCGCAGGTCCTTGAGAGTGCCCGCATCGTCATCGTACTCGCTACCCTTGCCGCCGGAACCACCACCGCCTACAGACGAGGAGCTGTCGTCACCGCAGGCCGTAAACAAGAACATCAATGCCAAAATGCAAATCAACGAAAAACGTTTCATAGTACCCCAAATCATTTATCGGAAATATAGGAAACAAAAAGCCGCTCCCGTGCAGAGGAGCGGCCCTTTTAATATTTGTTCTTGAAATTAGGCGTTCACCTTCTTGAAGGCTTCAACGTTCGCCTTGAACTCGGCGAGGTATTCCTTGGCCTTCGCGGCAACTGCCTCGGGCACGTAGCCGAATTCCTTCTCGAGCACGCCAGCCGGAGCGGAAGCGCCGAAGCGTTCCAGGCCGCAGGCCTTGCCGAACCCGCCAACCACGCGGTCGAAGAGAACCGGGAGGCCGCTGGAAAGCGCAAACACCGGAGTCCACGGCACAATCACCTGGTCGCGGTACGCCTTATCCTGCTTGAGGAAGAGGGCCGGGCTAATCATGGAGACGACGCGCACGGCCTTGCCTTCGGCGCGGAGGAGTTCGGCGGCCTGGTGTTCCAGGAGCACATCGGAACCGTTCGCGACGAGAGTGAGGTCCGGGTTCTTTCCCGCTGCGGTATTGTCGCTCACGATGTAGGCGCCCTTGCGGCAAGCCTTCGCGGCTTCGTAGCGGTTTTCGCCAGGGAGCGTGTTCACCACCTGGCGGGTAAGGATAAGCGCCGTCGGGCTGTCGTTGTTCTCGAAAGCCATTTCCCAGGCGGCGAGAGTCTCGAATGCGTCTGCCGGACGGAGCACGAGCATTTCGGCCTTGCCGTTTTCCTTCGTGAGGTCTTCGAGCAGGCGGATCTGCGTCTCGTGTTCGATGGGCTGGTGCGTCGGGCCGTCTTCGCCAACGCGGAAGCTGTCGTGCGTGAACACGTACTTGACAGGCAGGCCCATGAGGGCGGCCATGCGGATAGCGGGCTTCATGAAGTCGCTGAACACGAAGAACGTGGCGCAAATCGGGAACAGGCCCTTCTGCAACGCGATACCGTTCATGATGGCGCCCATCGTGAGTTCTGCAACGCCCACCTGCACGAACGCGCCCTTGAAGTCGTTCGGGCGGAAGATGCCCGTCTTGTTGAGGAACGCCTGCGTGTTGTCGGAGTTCGAAAGGTCGGCGGAACTGCAAATGATGTTGTGGAAGTTCTCGGCGAGGTAGCCGAGCACCGTACCGCTCGTAACGCGGGTAGCGACACCTTCCTTGATGGGGAGGTTCGAAAGGTTGAGCACCGGAGCCTTGCCGGAGAGCCATTCATTGAGGGTCGCGGACTTCTCGGCATTCGCCTTGTCCCAGTCGGCCTTGGCCTTCTTCCATTCGGCGACAACCTTGCGGAGTTCGTTCGCACGAGCCTCGAAGCCCGCCTTCACGTCGTCGAACACCTGGAACGGGTCGTCCGGGTTACCGCCGAGGTTCTTGACCGTAGCGGTTGTGGAAGCACCGGCAGCGTTGAGCGGCTGCCCGTGCGTAGAAACTTCACCTTCGTAGCTCTTGCCATCTTCGGCGACGGCGCCCTTCGCCATCGTGGTGTGGCCGTACACGAGGGTCGGCTTTTCCTTCTCGGCCCAGGCTTCCTTGAAAGCCTTGCGCAGTTCGGCAATGTTGGAACCATCGCATTCGATAACGCGGAAACCCCATGCCTTGTACTGGCCGACGAAGTCGTGGCTCATCACGTCTTCGGTCTTGCAACTGAGCTGCACCTGGTTCGCGTCGTAGAAGAAGATGAGGTTCGAAAGCTTGAGGTGGCCCGCGATGCGGCCCACGCCGTAGGCAATTTCTTCTTCAAGGCCGCCGTCAGAAACAAGGCAGACAGTCTTGTGCTCGAGGATGGAACCGAAGCGTTCCACCATGAAGCGTTCGGCGATGGCGGCGCCAAGTGCGATGCCGTGGCCGATGCCGAGCGGGCCCGAGGAGTTCTCGATGCCGAGCATCACGTCGAGTTCGGGGTGGCCGGGAGTGCGGCTGCCGAGCTGGCGGAAGTTCTTCACGTCGTCGAGGTTGAGGCGGCCGGTGAGCACGAGCTCGGAGTACAGGAGCGGGCTCATGTGGCCCGGGTCCATGAAGAAGCGGTCACGGCCCATCCATTCCGGATCGTCCGGGTCGTAGCGCAAGAATTCCGCAAACAAAAGCGTCGTGGCGTCGGCGGCGCCCATCGCACCACCCGGATGCCCGGACTTCGCCTTCTGCACCATCGCGGCAGAGAGAATTCGGACGTTGTCAGCTGCTTTTGTAACTAGGGAGTCTTGCACGGTAAAACCTCTTTAGGGTGTTATTATTTACGCGCCAAATTTAGTTTTTTTCGCGCAATTTCACAAGGTCGAAAAGCCCGGTTAAAGCACGATAACATAAAAAGTTATATTTTGCGGGTAAAAAGAAAACACGCATTACGGCTTCAAAAATGAAGATTAAAGACTCTATTCTGTTGACACTCAAGAACTTACTACACCCCGCAGGTCTTATCGGCCTAGTTATAGCCCTCATCATCCCGGCTATCATCTGGTTTCTCGGTCGCCCTAGCGGCGGCCACAAGGAAATCATCCGCCAGCTCGACCTGAACCTCCCCCTCCCGCTGTTCCTGTTCCAAATGGCGGTCGCCATCATCCTGTTCGCGTTCTTGAACAAAGATTTCCGCGAATGGTTCAAGGGAATCCTCCCCCAAAAGCCGTTCAGCCTCCTCGCCATAGCGGCGGCAATCGGCATCGCGGTATTCGCCGGCACCCAGATAGAGGCACGCCACCGCGTTCAGAGCGACGAGAGCGTGTTCATGTCGGTCGCCCAGAACATGTACCACAATCACGAATCGGGCACGTGCAACCAGGGCATATTCGACGGTTCGCACCTCAACTGCATCGCCAAGTCCAACAGTTTCAAGACGAAGGGTCTCGCCTTCCTCTACTTCCTCGGCATGCCCCTGTTCGGCACCGACCTGCACTGGATTTTCAACGCAGAACTCCTGATGCTCCCGCTTGCGTTCCTGCTGATGTTCCTCGCGATTGTCGCCTGGACCAAGCAGCCCCTGCTCGCATTCCTCGCCGCCCTCCTCATGGCACTGCAGCCCACCGTGCTCTTCCAGTTCCGCGCCATGTCGGTGGAACCGCTCTACATATTCCTCTCCGCGCTCTCGCTGTTCATATTCAAGTGGGCCTACGACCGCAACACCGTAATGCACTGGGCTCTCCTCGCCATCACGCTGGCATTCTTCGCGCAGACCCGCCAGGAAACCGCATTCTGCCTGCTTTCCTTCATATTCTTCGCCTTCCCGAAAATCCTCGACAAGAAGGATTTCAAGGCGCCCACGTTCTTCGTGACGCTCTCGCTGTTCTCGGTACCGGCGCTACTCACCATCAGCTACTTCCAGGGATTCGGGTTCCAGGGCGGCGAGTTCGAAGCCCACGGGCACTTCCTCGAAGACCTCAAGCGCAACTGGATCGAGATGACCCGCCCCCTCAAGGAAAACGGCGAGCTCGAGAACCCGTTCCTCACCTACTTCAACTACCTGTTCGCCATCGGCGGAGTCTACCTGCTGTTCCGCGCCATCTACGACGCCACAAAGGGCTGCAGGTTCTACCTGTGGACGCTCGTGTTCCTTTTGCTCTACCACGTGCAGACCTACATGATTCTCGAGAACGTCTCGGGCGACTTCAGCATCCAGATCAACCAGCGCTACAGCCTGGTGATGCTGCCCAGCATGGCGTTTGTCGCAGCGCTCCCCATCGCGCACGCCATCGAGTACTTCGCAGCATCCGCAAGCAAGAAAGAGGCAAAGCCGCTCGCATTTGCGGGCATGGTCATCGTCGCCATAATCCTTAGCGCATGGACGTTCCACTACAAGGAAGACTTCAACAAGAACATCATGTACAACCGCAACCACCTGACCACCGAAGAACACGAAATTCTCGGCTGGCTCAAGGAACAGCCCGAAGCGGACCGTCTGTTTATCTACGGCAGGCCCTGGCACTTCGTGGGTTACGGAGTATCTTCCATCCACTACGACAGGGCGCGCCAAATGAGCGATGCCGAACTGCAAAAGTACATTGACAAGTACAACGGCGAAGTCTACTACATCCGCGGGCTCGACTGCTGGGACAGCCAGACCTACCACAAGAAGGCGGTAGAACACCGCATCGCCACGACCTGTGACGTGTTCGAACGCGAAATGGACCTCGTGGGCGTGAAGAACATCCTGATTACCAACAACTACTGGGTGCAAATCGCGAAGTTCAACGGGCGCAAGCACTACAACCCGGAAAAAATCATCGTCGTGAAGGACCTCGAGCCCGTCCTCGACAGCCTGGGCGTCAGTTTGAAAATCTTGCTCAAGGAAACCTCCGAGGCAAGCAAGAACTGGAACTACACGGCAACCCTCAACGGGAAAATCATAGGTGCCGCGCCGTACCAGGAAGGGTTCTACGAAATCTGGAATGCGGCCGATAGCCTGCAGCAGGGCTACAACCTATTCCGGGTCGTCGTCATGGACACGCAGAAGAACACGAAACTAGCCGACATTTCCAAGTACTACTTCAACGCAGCCGGCGGGGCCTCCGCACTCGAACAGGGCTCAATAACCGGACACCGCCAGGACTGGGGCAACCTCCGCTGGAACAAGAGCATCGAAAATCACGACATGACGATAAACGGCACCAAGTTCGAAAACGGGTTCGGCACGCACGCCAACTCCGAAACGACAATCGGCCTCGAGGGCAAGTACCGCGCATTCCGCACGTCTTTCGGGCTCGACGACGAAAGCCTCTGCAGCGAGGGAGTCTCGGTGCAAATCATCGGCGACGGGCAGGTGCTCGCCGCAAGCCCTGTATTCCAGAGCGGCATTGTCCACACGCTTACCGCCAACACCGAAGGCATACAGAAACTCACGCTCAAGACCACCGCGAAGGGCAGCATCGACTGCAGCCACGTCGACTTCGTACACCCCGTACTAATACCTTAATGTGTAATGTGAAATGTGATATGAGTAATTAATCATCACACATTACACACTTCACATTTCACACCTCACATTTTTCACCCGTCTTTTCTATATTAATCGCATGCTCTTATCCGTAATCATTCCCGTCTTTAACGAAGAAGAAATTGTTGCCGAAACTTACCGCGTTCTGGAAGAAGAACTCAAGGAATACGAGCACGAACTCATTTTCGTGAACGACGGTTCCAAGGACAGGACCCGCGAAATTGTCGAGGGCCTGCTTCCGAGCAACCCGAACAACAAGATTATCAACTTCAGCCGCAACTTTGGGCATCAGGCCGCCTTCAGCGCGGGCCTCGACCATGCCATCGGCGATGCGGTAGTGATTATCGACGGCGACCTGCAAGACCCGCCGAGCCTCATCCACGAGATGATGGTCAAGTGGCGCGAGGGCTACCAGGTCGTTTACGCGCAGAGGAACAAGCGCAAGGGTGAAACCATCTTCAAGCGCTTTACCGCGTTTTGCTTCTACCGCCTCATCGGCAAGCTCACGAGCATCGATATCCCGCCCGATACCGGCGACTACCGCCTCATGGACCGCTGCGTGGTGGACCAGCTCAAGAACCTGCCGGAACGCAGCCGCTTTTTGCGCGGGCTCGTGTGCTGGGTAGGCTTCAAGAAGATTGGCGTCAAGTACGACCGCGCCGAACGCACCGCGGGCACGTCCAAGTACCCGCTCAAAAAGATGATGCGGCTCGCCTTCGACGGCATTACCGGATTCAGTTCCGCGCCGCTCAAGGTCAGTTTCTACATGGGGTTCTTCGCGACCCTCGTGGGTCTCGGCGTTCTCGTGTGGTCCATACTCGAGAAGTTCCTGAGCCCCGCGACAACAGTACCGGGTTGGGCATCGCTCATGACGGCCATCGTGTTCTTTGCAGGCGTGCAGCTCATGTCAATCGGGATTCTCGGCGAATACATCGGGCGCATCTACGACGAAGTCAAGCAGAGACCGCTGTACATCGAAGACAAGAACAAGTAAGTCTCGCAAACGACAGACTATCTTAACAGAAAACCGACCCCACGGGGCCGGTTTTTCAATTCTTCAAGCGCATTAGCCTTTTTTATTCGCGCAAGGACGAATATATAAGGCGAATGGGATACAAATCAGTCTTGGGTCGCGACTCTATGCTGTATTGGTGTCCGGCATTACCTTTGGGATAGAAACAGAGCGCCTTTGCTGTTTCGGAGTCTTTATTTCCTGACCACAGCCAAAAACACGTTACATTGTCTTTGTTTTGATGTTCATAATTCGTTCCGTCCGATGTACTAAAATATCCCGAAGGAAGGGCATAAAAACCGGATTCGTTCGTACCATACATTTCTACAGACCAGAGTCGACCCGCATTTCCGACAGCCTCTAGCAATGCCGCAGCCTCTGTCGAATCCGGCAAAGTCCAAGCTTGATACTGTTCGTCCTTGTTGACTGCGTCCATGGAGGCAATATCAAAAGCGCTCCTGTAGTCATAGTAGACACCGTTGCTATCACAAGGGGCTTGGTCGATGTTTTTATTGCGGCACCGCATAATATGTTCAGGTTTTTGCAACGTACCGCCATAATAATTGAGGTTTTGCGCCATCCATTTCTTGCCACCTATCGTAACAGTCGCATAGGGTCCCGAATCCTGCAAGTATGTTTCTCTTGAGATAAAGACTGACGAAGAAGAACTTCTCGGATTTTCTGTTGTAAGGGATTCTGTCACGCAACGGACTGCAAAAGTGGCAGACGCTGAATTTTCTTCCAGAATCTTCTTATCTACACCGACAACCGCGCCAGATTCTCTGTTATTACTGAATTGAAGAGCATACACCGTATCATCCTTAGATGATTGCGTCCAGTACATTCCCTCATTTCCAGTCTTATGTCCCTCTGTCATAAGGAAATAGCCACCCAATTTGTTCCTCAAATCAACCTTCTCTTCAAGTCCCTTAGAGTTATTAAACTCATCTATTGTCGGGAGGCGCCAACCTGGCGGGCAGGCTTCTTGAGCGGATTTCCATGAATACAGGGGATGTGAGAAATTGCCCATTTCCATTTGATCTGTTCGATAACTCAAATCCTCGTCCATCCAGACAAGACCGTTATACTTCACATACGGGTAGATATGCGATGAGCCCCCATTGTCAGAACGAGGATCCGTAAATTCACCACTTGAACTATAATCGGAAGACGAGGAGGATGTTGCCGAACTGCTGCTCAATGGTTTCGCATCCTTCACGCAGCGAACTGAGCGACGATTACTCGCCAGGGTGTGTACTTCAATTTTTGGATGAGAGTCAGCCCAATACATTCCCACGCCCCACGCATCATAGCTGTTTTTCACTTCGCTCGTCCAGAAAGCAGCATCAATCCCTTTGCCCGCATACTTCACGTCAGATCCTGTATCCGAGCCTCCCGCAGCAAATGCGGAAAATCCAAAAGCATCATCTCCATTGCCATCGCCATTTTGAGTCCAGCCTGACGTTGCTTTGAGGTGTGTAGCCGCAGTTGCCTTTCCACCCACCGACTCAAACAAAATGCTCCAGTCGGTCGTATCCGGCAAGCGCCAACCTTCGGGGCAAACTTTCATAGCAGCATCCCACGAATAAAGGCGGCCGTACATATCACAATACTTGGTGGAATCCTTATAACAGACGCTGCCATCCTCATCGGCTTTCATATTTTCCGCCATCCATTCCTGGTCACCGATTTTGACTGTCCTATATGTTTGCCCTTTGTAATCAATTTTGCCGTAACTTCCTGGAGGCGGGGTGTAGCTGGACATCGGAACTATTGAAGAAGACGAGGATTCGGACGAACTACTCAACTTCGCGGAGCTGCTGGATACTTCTTCCGAACTCGATGTCGGGACAAAAGATGACGACGACGGATTATCGACATCCGAAGACGAAGGCAACGGATCATCGCCATCCGACGGGGAAGAATAGTCTACATCGTCCACATACTCAAGCGCCCCGAAGTTGTTGTCGAACTCTTCCTGGTAGTTGCTGCAGGCCGCAAAGAGGAAAGCGAGGGCAAGAATGACAAATGGATACACTTGTGCCCTTGGCACTGCGGTATGACGCACGGATCGTTCATTCAATTTCGAATTCATTCTGTTTCCTCCCTAGAACGCAAGGCTTATGCCTAGCCCGATTCCGCCCACAATGGCAATACCGATACCCGCGGTGCGATACTTCTGGTACTTCCCGATATCATCGTGCCGCTGATTGAATTCTTCGCGCGAAGCCGGCATCTTTTCGCTTTCGCTTTTCGCCTTGTTGTTGTAAACCACAGCAAGCGTCGTGCCCGCAACGAGCGCCGCCGCCGAAATCCCGAGGAACACCCAGCGTGCGCCGCTCGACTTCTTTGCTTCGGGCAAGCCGTTATCCACCTTGTCGCCCGCCTGCGGGGCCGTTTCCGCTACCGGAGCGGCATTGGACACCGTTCCCGAGGCGGTCACCACCTCAGATGCAACCGTCTTCGTGTTCATCTTGGGCATCGCCTTGATGGCCGTAGAATCGCGGCCCCAAATCCAGCGGCCCACGAGGTCGTTGCTTGCCTTCTCGAATTCCACGCGGCCCTTGTAGGTGGCCATCTCGCCGTCGCGCCCCTTCGGGAAGTTCACCGACTTGTCCTTCATGTCCACCAGCAGGTGCGCGTTCTCCTTGCCCGAAGGAATCTGCGTCACGTTGAAGAGTTCGGCGCCGCTCAGGTAGTACGCGCCCGCCACCGGCCTGTTCAGGTCCAAATAGAGCGAAAGGTCGCTCGTATCGAGCACCACCTTCAGGTTCGTCTTCGTATGCAAAAGCGAGTCGTTCATGTGGTCGAGCGCCTGCACAAAGAGCGGTGCAAACTCGTCGCCCGACTTGCGCAGCACAATGTCACCGCACTTCGAGAGCCAGAGTTCGGTAAAATGCTTCTGCTGGTCCATGCGGCGTTCGTCGTAGCGCAGCTTGAAGTTGTAAGATGCATCGAAAGCGCCCGCATGCGAGAGCGGTTCCAGGTCCACGCCGCCCTCGATTTTCAGGAGGTTCTCCTTGCTCGCGATAATGCGGGAAAAAGCGTCGGTACAGGCGTCAATCTGCTGCGTGCGCTGTTCCAGGTCGTTCGCCATGGTCACCACGCCCAGGCGCAGCTCGCCGGTCACTTCCATGTAGCGCGATTCAAATTCGGGGAGTTCCACGGCATAAAAATGTCCGCACTCCTCGTCCAGCACGTCGTTTATAGAAACCATGCTACACCGGTCGTTCATTTTCGCGATGCGGTTCGCACGGGTAATCAAGGAATCCACCTCGGGATTATCGCTCCCGATGCCCGCCTTCAACTGCTGCAAGTCGGCCTGTATCGCCTGGAACTCGGAGGCGTCCTTCACAAAGATAGATACAGTCGGGTCGGCAAAGGCCACGCCTGCAAGGCACGCCAAGGCGACAACAAAAAAACGTGATTTCATACCATCTCCTACACCCTTACACCATTTGCAAACAAATATAATAACCCCAAAACATTTTTTTTCGCGGCGATTCTGCGTTATTGCGTTAAATCACACTCCAGGCCTTCGTTTGTTTGCGAAAAATCACATTCCCGTTTCCTCGCTTGTTGCAAATCACATTTCAGCCAGGATTCACGCGAGCGGGTTTCGATTTCGGTGGCGAAAAAAAGCATTTTTTTCATTTCTGGCGGTGAAATTAACAATTTTTTTCGCATTTCACCGCCACTTTGTTACGTTGTCTGCAACATTTGAGTTTCAAAAGATACTTTTTCGTCATATTCGGCGGTGAAAACGACATTTTTTCTCTGATTTCACCGCCATCCCGCCACCCTATTCCGCAAACGGCCCTAATTTTTATACAGACAACATAATTTCTGGCGGTGAAAACGAGCATTTTCACCCTATTTTCACCGCCACTTTGGCAATTTCGCCGCCTTTTACTACATTTGGGCGCATGAAAAACAAGCTTTTCGTGATGAGTGCCGCAAGCGGCGCAGGCAAGACCACCCTCAAGGACAAGGTCATCGGCGAATTCCCTGACATCGTGTATTCCATCTCGGCAACGACGCGCAAGCCCCGCGAGGGCGAAGTCAACGGCGTGCACTACTTCTTCAAGACGAAGGAAGAATTCGAGCAGATGATCAAGGACGACGCACTGGTGGAATACAACCTGGTGCACGGCAACTACTACGGTACTCCCAAGTTCTTCGTGGAAGACATGCTCAGACAGGGCAAGCGAGTCCTGTTCGACATCGACGTGTTCGGCAAGGTGAACTTCGACAAGGTCTACCCCGAGGCAACGGGCATCCTCATCCTCCCCCCGAGCGAAGAAGAACTCGAGCGCAGGCTCCGCGGCCGCGGAACAGACAGCGAAGAGGTCATCCAGACCCGCCTCCACAACGCGAAAAAGGAGATGGAATTCGCGAAAACGCAGGGAAAATACGAATATACCATCGTGAACGACGACCTCGAGAAGGCCGCAAACGAGCTCCGCGCCATTCTCAAGGGCGAGGCTTAAAAAGGCACTTTTTTGGCGATTTTGAAGAAATTTCGCCATTTTTGCGTTTTTAGTAGTTAGTTTATATGTAAAGAACGGAATTTTTTACATTTCCGTCCTTTACACACAAAAGTTTTATTTCTATATTGCCCCGGCAAAAACAATAACCCCGCATTGCGGGAACCCCAAAAAGAGGTTAAAATGGCAACTGTTATCCGTCTCGCCCGCTTCGGCAAGCGTCACAACCCCATCTACCGTGCCATCGTCATCGACAACCGCAAGGCTCGCGACGATAGCTTTATCGAACAGGTCGGTTTCTACAACCCGAACCTCAAGAAGGCCGAAATCCGCTTCGACCAGGAAAAGATCCTCAAGTGGCTCTCCGTCGGCGCCCAGCCGTCCGACACCGTCCGCAACCTCCTGAAGCAGGTCGGCATCCTCGACCTGTTCCACGAAATCAAGGCCGGCCGTTCCATCGAAGGCAAGACAGCCAATCCGCGTCCGGAAAAGAAGAAGGCCGTGAAGCTCGGCCCCAAGGCCCTCGCCAAGATCGAAGCCGAAAAGGCCGCCAAGGAAGCCGCCGCTGCTGAAGCTGCCGCTGCCGCCGAAGCATAATCATGCTTTTCTAAAGAGTCCTGTGCCCTGCGCACGGGACTTTTTTTATCCAGTTAGTCACTAGTCATTAGTCAATGGTCATTGGCTTCTAGCCAGGCGGCAGAGCCGCGATTATTCAACTAACAACTAATGACTAAAGACCAATAACCATATCCCGATAAGCAATGTCCGACTCTCAGGAATATATCACCGTCTGCCAGCTCATGCGCACGCATGGCGTGAAGGGTTACATCAAGGCGATGCCCCTCACCCACGACATTACGCGCCACAAGAGCCTCAAGGACGTGCGCCTCAAAAAGACGAACGGCGAGGAACTGGACCTGCGTATCGAGGATTCCAAGCAGGCGAACGACATCTGGCTCCTGAAGTTCGAGGGCTACGATACGCCCGAATCGCTTACGCATTTCGTGAACGGCGACGTGATGATTCCGGAATCGGAGAGGCTCCCCGCACCCGAGGGCGAGTACTACATCGACGACCTGGAAGGCTTCCGCGTCCATACGGAAGACGGCAAGGACATTGGCGAAGTGCTCGAGGTCCAGGAACTGCCGACGGTCAACGCTTTCAACATCAAGTTCGACGACGCGTTCAAGTCCGAGTTCAGCGCGAAGTCCATCCTCGCCCCGTGGATAGACGACTGCGTGCTCGATATCGACGAGGACGGCGAGTTCATCGTGTGCGACGCAGCCTACCTGAAGGCGCTCTGCCCCGAGGACCATTCCGCGGAAGCGGGTTTCGAGAGCCGCGGGGAGGCATGATGGTTATCGACTGCATTACCATATTCCCCGAGATGTTCGCCCCGATGAAGCAATCCATCATGGGGCGCGCACAGGCGAAGGGCCTGCTGGAATTCAACACGGTCTACCTGCGCGACTTCGCGATAAACGACTACGGCCAGGTGGACGACGTGCCCTACGGGGGCGAACCGGGCATGGTGCTCCGGCCCGAACCGCTCGCCGCCGCCATCCGCAGTACCGGCGTAAAGCAGGACGGCGGGAAGGTCATCTACCTCACGGCAGACGGCGTGCCCTTTACGCACAAGATTGCGGAGGAACTCTCGCACGAATCCCACCTGGTTCTCGTGTGCGGGCACTACAAGGGCATCGACGACCGCATCCGCCAGACCGAGGTCGATATGGAGATTTCCATAGGCGATTTCGTGGTCAGCGGCGGCGAACTGCCCGCAATGTTGGTGACCGACGCGGTCGTGAGGCTCATCGACGGCGCCCTCGGGAACCGCGAGAGCGGCGATACCGACTCCTTCGCGCAGGGCGTACTGGGGTGGCCGGTCTACACCCGCCCGGAGGAATTTGAGGGAAAAAAGGTGCCCGAAGTGCTACTTTCGGGCCATCACAAGAACATTTCTGAGTGGCGGAGGCAAGAATCTTTAAAAAGAACGCAAGAAAGACGCCCCGACATCTTTGAAAAAATGAAATTAAATACTAAATTTGGCGACAAATAAAAAGAGGTACACAATTATGTCCCTGAACATCGAAGCAATCCACAGCGAAAACGTTAAGTCCGACGTGCCTGCCTTCCGTGCCGGCGATACCGTCACTGTCAACGTCAAGGTCATTGAAGGCACCAAGGAACGTATCCAGCCGTTCAAGGGTGTTGTCATCCAGCAGAAGAACTCCGGCATTTCCAAGACCCTCACGGTCCGCAAGATGTCCGGCTCCGTGGCCGTTGAACGTATTTTCCCGATCAACAGCCCCCGCATCGATTCCATCGTTCTCGACCGCGCCGGTAAGGTCCGCCAGTCTCGCATCTACTACATGCGCAACCTCCGCGGCAAGGCTGCCCGTATCGAAGAACGCGAAGCCTAATCAGGCTTCTGGGGTAGTTTCCCGATGTACGGGAATTCCCGGCAACAAGTTATCCCGCCCACGCGCTCCCGCGTGAAGGCGGGTTTTGTTGTTTATTCTCCCGAATCGGACACGCGGGAACTCATAATCCTGGACGAGGGCGAGCTCATTGCCGTCGACAAGTCGGGGGGCAACCGCGACATCAAGTTCAAGATGCACCCGGGCGATATCGTGGGCGTCGCAGCGCTTTTCGAACGCGAACCGCTCCGCTACACCATCGAGGCCTCCGAGGATTCCGTCATCACCGTACTCTCGGAAGAATGCCTCGAGTCCGAACTCAAGAACATCCCCGTCTGGCTGCTCGCCATCCTCAAGAACCTCTCCGTCCGCACCCGCGAGTTCAAGCACGATTCCAAGCGCACGCCCGTCGAGAACACGCTCAAGAGCCTCGCCGAATACTGCGCCCACCTGGATTCGAACATCAAGTACCCGCTGGAGGAATTCATCCGCGAGTTCAACTGGCTCACGCGCATTCCGGCGGCAACGGTCAAGGGCGATATCAAGGCGCTGCTCCGCCGGAGTTTCATCGGCCTCGCGAAAGATGGCGAAGACCTCTACGTGCAGGTCCACAACGCCACGCTCATGCAGATTTATTCCGACTACCTGCAGGCACAGGACGATGGCGCACTCTGGGCTCCGCTCCGGCTGAACCTCGCACAAAAACGCATCCTGGTGCACCTCACCACGCTCGACGAACACGTGCAGATGGAAGCGCCGGAATGGATTGCCTACCTCAACCGCAAGGGACTTGCCATCGACGTATCGCAGTGGATAACGCTCGAGGACCTCGGGTGCTTTGCCACCGGCGAAGAAAACAAGTACCATATTGACCAGGCGAAGGTGGAATACTACCTTACCGCCATCCGCTACGATTCCAACCTCCGGGGGGCCGTCTGATGCTCGTGAGAGAAGGCGAATACCTGTTCCTGGAAGGCGACAAGGCCTCTAGCCTCGTCATCGTGAAGTCGGGCATGCTGGTGGGCACCTCCAAGCAGTTCCGCAGGAGCCGCTTCCAGAACTTCGGGCCCGGTTCCCTCATCGGGGAATTCAGCATTCTCGAAAGCAGCCCGAGGGAATTCACCGTCCGCGCCGTCGAAAACAGCGAGGTGCTGTTCATCGAGCAGAAAGACCTGATGCGCGAACTCGAGCACAAGCCGGGCTGGTTCCGCTCCACGCTCACGTTCCTTGCAAGCCATTGCCACCTCGCCGAAGAAACCAGCAAGAAGATGCGGATTGTGCAGGCGCTCCCCTCGCTCCTGTTCCTGTTCAAGAACCACCTCGAGACATCGGGTTCAGACAACATAACGCTCGCGGCTCTGCAGCAGAAGATGCTCGTTCTCGACAACGTGGACTACTCCGACACCGAAAAGCTCTTGCAGATTCTCGAAGGGCTCGAACTGCTCCGCATCGAGGGCGACACCGTGCGCGTCTCGAACCTGCAGATTGTACCCATGCTCTACGAGGCGCTCCGGTTCCGCGCCATCAACAAGCAGGTATCGCCCGAGATACTCCCCATTACCGACCAGTTCGTGCTTACCACGTTCGTGAAGGCGGTGCGCGAAAACGGCATTCCTATCCGGAGTGCACGCACGACCGTCAGCGCGTCCCTGTTTATCGCGCAGGCGAAGAAGACCATGTTCGGGAGCCTTACCATGCGTACGCTCGCCCCGCTACTGCAAAGCGGCGTGCTCTTGACCGAGCCCGCCTACAGCGAGGCCACCACGCTCGAGACCATCGAGAGCATCTCCGGCGACTTCGAGCATATCCTCGACCTGCTCGAACTCAACCGCATATTCCCGCTGCTGGATAAGAAGCTGGTGTAGAGGCGCTGCGCGCCTTCTGGCACATTTTCTATATTTACATCTGTAATAAACAATCACCTTAAAACAAGGCAAAACATGAAACTTTCCGCACTCATCGTGACCCTCTCCTCTATCGCCGCATTCGCCCAGGAAGCCGCTGAACAGGCCGAACAGCAGCCCGGTGGTCTCCTCGGCAGCCCCATCATAATGATGGTGCTCATCTTCGGCGTGATGTGGCTGTTCTTCATCCGCCCGCAGAGCAAGGAAAGGAAGAAGATGGACGAAATGCGCAAGGCGCTCAAGAAGGGCGACAGGGTCATGACCTCCGCCGGCATTCTCGGCACCGTCACCAACATCGACGAGACCGGCACGACCGTTACCGTCCGCACGGGTTCCACCACTTTTATCGACTTTGACAAGCAGGCTATCCTCCGCGTGATTAACGCCGAAGTGAAGGCCGAAGAAAAGAAGGACGAAAAGAAGTAATGGCTCTTCTCCCTATCAAGACTTACGGCGACCCGGTGCTCCGCAAGAAGAGCGAACCGATTACCGAGATTACGCCGGAACTCCGCCAGCTCGCGCAGGACATGCTCGAGACCATGTACGACGCGTCAGGTTGCGGGCTTGCCGCTCCGCAGATTGGCAGGAACATCCGCCTGGTCGTCATTGACACGGCTATCCCCGACGAAGAGGAACCGCGCCCCTACATCATGTTCAACCCGGAATGGGAACCTGAAGAAGACGCGAAACCCGCCTGCCACGAGGAAGGCTGCCTCTCGTTGCCGGATATCTTCTGCAACGTGACTCGCCCCGACAAGGTGTGCGTGCGCTTCTTCGACATCAACGGCGAACCTCAAGAAATCCATGACTGCGAAGGGCTCTTCGCCCGCTGCATCCAGCACGAGACGGACCACCTGAACGGCGACCTGTTCGTCGACAAGATTTCTACCGCCGACCGCACGATGAACCAGTCCAAGCTCCGCAAGATGGCGAAAGAAACCCAGGCGAAGCTGAAGAAGAAGAAGAAGTGACATTTTCGCCGCAGGCGAAAATGTCATCCTGAGCCCTTCGACAAACTCAGGGCAGGCTCTGCAACAAAGTCGCGGAGTCGAAGGATCTAGAAGTGAGTGTTACAGTTGTGTTTTAAACAATGTCCAGCGCACGTCTTAAAATTTTCTGGCTTTGCCTGCTCGCATTCCCGGCGATAGTTTTCGCCGGCGATTTTGACTTGCCGGAACTGCCCGAACCAAAGAACGCTCCGGCTAAAGACGCGCAAAACACTCCGGAACCGGCGAAAGCATTCAAGCCGATTGCCGAACCGGCCGCAAAACCTGCTCCTGCAGGAGATGCTAAAGATGCGTCTAAAGATGCGACTAAAGATGCACCTAAAGATGCACCTAAAGATGCGCCGGCAAAAAATATGCACAAGGACGCACCTAAAGATGCGCTGGAGCAATCGGATTACGACGGTCCCGTAAACTTCGTGCCCATCGAAGCGACAAACGTTTCCGACGCGCACAGCGCGGGCGCAAATTTACCCGCAGGCATCGTCGCGAAGAAGATTCCCGCGAACCTGAACCGTCCCCTGCAGGTGGGCGTATTCACCGGAGTGAAGGAACTCCTCTGGAAATCGCACGACGCTACATACAAGTTCACCGCAGAGGGGAATAAGGTTATCGCCTCCGGGCCGGGGAAACCGCACCCCGAAAGCAAATACCAAATCAATACGGACGGAGCCTGCATTGCGCTCGCCCCCTCGCAAAAGGAACTTGCCTCCTCGTGCTACCCGGGCAGTTTTACCCTCACGGCAAAGGGCGGGCTCTTGACCGCAGTGAATACCGTCGACGTGGAAGAATACCTGCGCGGCGTGGTGCCCTACGAAATCGGCAAGCTCGACAGCAGCAGGTTCAGCGCACTTGAATCGCAGGCGATTGCCGCACGCACGTACGCCTACAAGCACTTCGGCAGCCGCGAATCCATGGGGTTCGACGTGTACGCCGATACCAAGGACCAGGTTTACAAGGGGCTCGCGAGCGCAACCCCGCTTACCGACAGCGCCGTGAAAGCCTCCGCCGGAATCGTCATGACATACAACGGCGAGTTCATCATCGCGTACTACCATTCCACCTGCGGGGGCATGAGCGAGACGCTCGCCACATGGGGCCGGCCCGACCTCCCCTACCTCAAGAGCAAGCCCGACCTGCGGCCCGATGGAACGCCGTGGTGCAACGAATCGAGTTACAGCAAGTGGGAACGCAACTTTAGCGAAAAGGAACTCCCCGCACTCTTCAAGAAGAACGGCAAGGAAGCAAATGCGAAGGTGCCCGAGTTCAAGCACGTGAAGGCGATTGGCGTAAAGGACACGCTTGCAAGCGGGAGAATCCTCACGCTCGAAGTCACTACGGACAAGGGAAAATTCACGGTCGCGGGCGACAAGGTACGCTGGCTGTTCAAGAAGAACGGGACAATACTGCCCTCCTCATTCTTCAGGGTAAAGCACCACAAGCAGGAATGGAAAATCGAGGGCAAGGGGTTCGGACACGGAGTTGGAATGTGCCAGATGGGCGTGCGCGCCCGCAGCGCCGCAGGCCAGGACTTCGCGACCATACTCACGCACTACTACCCGGGAATCACGCTGGAGCGTTTCGAGAAATGAGCGCCGAAAATCCGGTATTTGCCGTACTGAGCCAGGGATGTGCCGCGAACTTCGGGGACGGGGAAAAGATTGCGCGGGCGCTTGCCGCACGCTACAACGCGCGGGTTGTATTCCGGCTGCCGGAGCAAGATGCTGCGGGAAGCGTTCGCTCTTTACAAGATGCAGCGGGATGCGCGCCATCCGCACAAGATGTACTCGGGACACAAGATGCTGCGAGATGCTTTTGCACATTACAAGATGCGCTCGGGGCTCAAGATGCACTGAGCCTCGGGTCGCAAAGTCCGCCCTGGACTCTAGATGCGCCTAGTGCACAAGATGCGCCGGACGCCATATACTTGAATGTCTGCACGGTGAAGGGGAACGCGGGTGCTTTGAAACTGCTCCGCACCGCAAGCGAAAGGTTCCCTGGCACACCGCTGTTCATTACGGGATGCGCCCCGAAAGACTTCCGCGAAGAAGCGGTCAAGGTTACAGATAAAGTAGTATTTACGAGTTTAGAGGAAATCGCCTCTCTGGAGCAAGGCGAAGCCACAGCGATAGAGTCCAACGTTCTACGCGAATCGCCGCTCGTAGGCATCGTGAATATCGAGGAAGGTTGCCTCGACGCCTGCGCGTTCTGCAGCACGCACCTCGTGAAGGGGCGGCTCAAAAGCTATGCCCCCGAGGAAATCGTCGAGCAGGTCAAGCGCCTTGTGGCCGACGGATGCACCGAAATCCAGCTGACCGGGCAGGACTGCGCCTGCTACGGGTTCGATATCGGCACGAATCTCGCCACCCTCACGCAGAGCATCCTCGTGCATGTTCCCGGCAATTACAAGATACGCCTCGGCATGGGAAACCCGCGACACATATGCGGTTACGCAGGCGCCCTGCTCGAATGCTTCCAGGACAATCGCGTCTACAAGTTCATGCACGTTCCCGTACAGAGCGGGAGCGACAGAATCCTGAAGGCGATGAACCGGAGGCACACTGCAAGCGAGTTCCGGCGACTCGCAAGCGAGTTCAATAAACGGTTCCCGCTCGCCACCCTCAGTACCGACCTGATTGTAGGCTTTCCCGGCGAAACGGAAAGCGACTTTCGCGAAACATTGCGACTGCTCGAAGAAACTCGCCCGACGGTATGCAACATCACCCGCTTTGTCGCCCGGCCGGGTACGGCCGCCGCACGAATGGAGGCAGATGCAGGCCTCCGCATTCCGGATAGCGTCAAGCACGAGCGTTCCGCCCGCCTGGCGGAAGCGTTCCAGAAAATCGCCCGCGAGAACAACGCCCTGTGGGTCGGCAAGACCTGCGACGTGGTGGTAGAGAAACCCGGGCACCGCGCAGGCACCTCCATCGCGCGGAACGAGGCCTACCGCCCGGTAGCCCTCGCCGGCGACATTCCCGCCGGAACAAAACTGCAAGTGCGCATCACCGACGCAGAAGCATTTGCTCTTATAAGTTTAATTCGCCATTCCGCCTGAAAATAGGACTAAACGCTATGTTTTTGCGCGTTTAGTCCTACGAAAAACAAGTGCATCAATCTGCGGATAGGACTAAATCGTGCATTTTTTCTATTTAGTCCTATCAAAGCCTCATTTTCTCTGTCGTTCATTTGTCCGAAACGCGCTTTTGTCCCTTTAACGCATTGCGAGATAGGACTAAAACACCTTTTTACAATGAAATAGTCCTACATCAGCCATCAGAATCCTTCCCGAGATAGGACTAAAGCACCTGCATTCCACGATTTAGTCCTATTTTAGCCGGAAACACATAGCTGTAATGCGCGACTGCGGCATGACGAGCGCAACACAATGCAACGGAGGCATGACGATTGCATAGCCACGCCCGCAGCCAAGTATCTATAAACAAAGAACTTCAGCAAACAACACTCGCAAACATAAAAAGAACCCGGCGCAAAGCCGGGTTCCTTGTTTAAGCTTGCTTGTCGCCTTACTTCGTCGTACGGCGGTACCCGCGCGTAGTCGTGAACGAAGCACGCTGGTACGGAGCATCCACGTACTGGAAGCCGCCACCGCCCATGTAGGCGCAGTACACATAGTGTTCCTTAATAATGGACACCTGGTAGATGTACGGACCCGTACCAATCTTACGACCCTGCTGGGAAACCGGGTACATCTTGATGGTCACCATCATTTCGCCCACACCAGTTACATTGGCATAGTCGGTACCGTCGGTACAAGTATTGGACGTCGCGTTCGGCACAGTCTGCGCACTCACCATAGCCTTGAACAGGGCAGGGTCGGTAACGCCTTCGGTGTACTGGCTAATGAAGTGGCCAAGGTGGTCGAACACGCGCACGTTCACCTGGAACGGCTGAGACGTACGGAACGAAATGCTGGAGCAGCTTTCCGTGCCGTTCGCATCGGCGTAGCAACGGCCCGAAGCGGCACCGCCCTTATCGCTCACCACAGTCGCACCCGGGCTAGACACGCCACCGTTGGCATGGCCATCGGCACCCACCGGAGCCGCAGTAATTTCGGTCCAGTGATCCTCGAGCCAGCCGTTCTGGTCGCCACCGTCAATGAATCCAGGCGGAAGCGGCGTAATCAGGAGTTCTGCCGTAGAGTTCTTCGGCAGGTCATCGCCACCGGCCTTGTCGGTAAGTTCCTTGTTGTCGAATTCCGGACGCACGAGCGAAGTATCCTTCATCTCGATAACCGTCGTCGGGTTCACAAGCAACTTTGCAGAAGCCCACTCCGGCGGATACGTTTCCACAGTCTTGCCCGCCTTGGACGAGACAAAGAGCGGAGTACCGAACATGGCGAACGTACCGTTGTACATCATGGTCGTCCAGTAGTTGTTGGCTTCGCTCAGCGGGTCGTTGTTCGGGTAGTTGAAAGCAATCTCGTCACCGGCCTGGAGAGAGTATTCGTTTCCGGCCTTGTCCTTGAGCTTGCCCTGGAGGTCATAGATAACGCCATCGGCGCCCTTGTCCATCGTGAAGTTAGCGCTTTCGACAAACATGCCAAGTGTATCGTGAGCAAGACACGTTGCAGCCTCGATGCTGTAGTTGGTGCAGCGGACAACCACGAGTGCAGGAATGGTCCCACTCTGGCCGCCGGCAACCATCATGGCGAGCGTTTCGTCAGAAAGTTCGGTATTCAAGATAAGGCTCGTCGTAGCGACACCGTCGGTAACCGTAACTTCGGCACCGGTAACAGTCGGCTGGCCGTACTTGGTCGGAGCAATTTCGGCAAGGGAGGTGCGCATATACATGTTGGAACCATCGGACTGGCGGTCAGCATAGAAGAAGTGCAGGTGGTGCCAGGTGTTGTCGGCCCAAGAGCCGTCCGGGTTCAAGAAGCAGTTCTGGCCAGCAGCAGTCTGGTTCATAAGAGGAGGATCCATGTAGCCGCTCGCCGCAAGCACAGGGTCGGCATGGCAGCCGTGGCCGTTAGCGGCAAGCACGGAAATGTCCACGCGGCCCGGAGCGGCAAGGTGAGTACCACCAAGGTCCACCACGAGCACGCCGTCCACGAAGATCCACATGTCGTCGTCACCAGTAAACTCAAAGATTTCCGGGTCCGGAAGGCCAGCGGCGTTCACCTGGTTCTTGGAGTTGTACTTGAACTTGGCGTAACCCATCATGGTAAAGCCGTAGTTGCGGAGGTGACGAGGGCCAAGCACCGCATCGCTGTTGGCAGCGGTCAAGGCAGCAATCGGGCTACGCGGGCCACCCGCCATGAGCCACGTGGCACAGAGGCCGGCAGTCTTCGAATTCATCATATCGGCCTGGGTAGAGGCGTACTGGTAGTCGTAAGGCGGGCAGAAGATGGAGAGCGTCTGCGGACCGTACTGGTCGCACTGGTCCGTGGTGCATCCGCCGTTAGCCTTTGTCGCCATGTCCAAACGGGTCTGGGTGTTGGTATCCACGATATCGAGCGGGAAGTAACCACCGTTACCGTAGTTGTAGTCCATCGCGTAGATGTTCTTGGAAGAACCGGCAACGTTCGCAGGCGGGAGCGTTAGCACCGTGTTGGAACGCTTGGCGAATTCGTTGTTGTCGGAATACCAATGTTCAAAGAAGAAGTTGTCACAAGCATCCTTCGCCTTCAAAATTTCCACGCCATCGAGCATGTCGATTTCGGCACCGGCAGCCGCAGGGGCAAACTTCAGGAACGGCTGGACCATGCCCGGAGTGTAGTACACGGCGTTCGCCCAGACGTTGCCGTTACACTTCGTTCCGCTGACCATGCCGTCAACGTACTTCTCGTAACCGCGCTGGGTATAACCGCGAGCAGTCTTGTTGTTGCATTCACCGTACTTAAGCGTATCGGCCGTGGTCGTCAGCTGGAGGTACGACGGGAGCATCGTGTTCGGCAGGTGGGGCCTACCGTCCTGGCCAATCCAGTCACCCGCCTTGGAACGACCGTTACCGCAGGTCGCATGGAACGGAGCATAAGTCGTGTACCAGGCGGCATCGTAACCAATAGCGCCCTTCGACACACTCGTATTAAAAATCAGTTCACCGCACGTACCGCCCGTAGCGCCATGGTTCGCACAATAGTTATTGTCACCCGTGCTGATGAACTCTTCCGAAAAGTTCTCGAAGTCCGGATGCGTCACCGGGAAGTCACGCACCACAATGTCGAGGTTCGCGGCACCAGCCACGTCGGCATGCACCGGCGTAAAGCTAACCAAACCAAAAGACACCGCGGAGAGTGCCAATCCTGCTACCAATTTTCTTTTCATAATATCCAATCTCCACCTATTTGCACAATAGGTAAACAATACATACCTAAATATAAACCAAAATTGCGCTTTTATTCCCGTCTGGAATTAAAAAATATCATAAATATGGGCATTTTTCGCATTTTTGTGACCTAAAACATAGCGTTTAGACCACCTCCCCAGGTCCAAACGCCCCGTTTTTCCAAATTTGCGAGGTACTGTTCTATATTTGCGGGCATGAACTGGTCGCTACTTTTTGTCATCATCATCATGATTCTCCTGCTCCGGGTCGTGTACCTGAGGCTCAAGGCAAACTCCATCAAGGCGGAATCTTTCCGGAACCTGAGCGACCGCGACCAGATGGCTGTCCTCAAGGAATGCCTGCTCAACACCCCCACACGCACAAACCTCGAGAACCTCGCCGAATTCGCGAAGGCCCGCGGGTTCAATGTCGATACGGCAACCTACCTCAAGTTTATCGAGAGGCACATGAAAAACGCCTGGGGCAAGAACGCCATCGCCGAAGACAACGAGATTTACGCTGCGGAATCCGCTTGGGTGGACGCCATCCGCCCGTTGGAATTTGCAGAGGCGGAAAAGGCGCGCGCCGATGGCGACATGGAGAAGTTCGTGAAGTGCTGCCTCGAGGGCGTATCGCGGCTGTATTCCGACGAGGCGATTCTCTCTGAACTGGAAAAGCTGGTCCCGCACTGCAAGAAGGCGAAGTCGCTTATCGAGGGGTACCGCGACCTGATTGCCGCCCGCGACGCAAGCGAGGCCGACGACAAGTCGCTCGAGAAGCTGCGCAAGAAGCGCGACGCGTGGATGAGCGAATTGATGATTGATGATGGATGATGGATGCGGGGGGGCGAGAAGTTTGTCGCAAGTGGCGAGAAGTTTGTTGAGGGAAACGAGAAGTTTATCGCGGGGCTTACAGACCAAACTCACGCTTTATGGCATTTTGGTCCGTATAAAATTAGTTTATTTACAAAAAAAACCTCGGGTATTAACCGAGGGCAATTGAAAGAGCGAGCGGTCTCTCGCGAGCCGTAGTCGCCGATATTAATCGGCGATGGAGGCGAGAGCGAGTGAGAAACTGGAGGTTCTACGCCAGAGACGTCGAACGAGCGGTCTCCTAACTACTTAAAACCAGCGCCAAGTGATGCCGAAGAGCACCATCGTCTTGTACTGTGCGTCTTCGTCGAGATCCTTGTCGTAGGCCATATCGTAGCCGACCTGCAGTTCGATGTACGGCACGATCGTCACAGCGAGGAGGTTTTCCCACTTGCCGTCGATTTCGTCGACACCCTTGAAGTTCACGAAAGCCCACAGGCGGGTCTTGAAGCTAGCGATGGAAGATAACGCGTACTTGAATTCCGTGATGGATTCGAGACCCGGTTCGTCCTTGAACTTTTCAACCTTGTCTTCGGTATCCTTGTCATCTGCAAAGCCGTAGCCGTTAGAAATCGTCATACGGTTAGCAAAACCGATACGCTGGCTGAACATGTCGTTCGGGACGTAGGCAAGACCGGCGACCTGCGTTTCGTATGCCGGGTCCATGAAGCAGGAGATGGCCTTCTTAATTTCGTTGCCTTCTTCGTCTTCACTGTAGGAGTAGCCCGAAAGGAACTGCGTTTCGAAGCGGTTGCCAATGTAGGGCTTCAGGACTTCGGTCATATTGAAGTCGAGCATGGATTCCCAGAATATCTTGTCGGCGGACTTGCGCTGACCGAGACCGTCAGTCCAAGTCTTGCCCAAGGCGAGGTTCACCAGGTTACGCCAGTTGGCGACCTTCCACTTGCCCTGCACGTCGGCATCGTAAGTGATGAGCCAGGTGTAGTTGGATGTTCCGTCCTGCTGCCAGTTAGAGAAGTTGTAGTAGTTCCACTTGACAGCGGCGACCACATCGGCAGTCCAGTTTTCGGGAAGGGCGCCTTCGAACATGCCGCCTTCCGCCATTGCAGGGGCGGCAATAGTGCAAGCAGTGGCACAGGCCAAAAGAAGCGATTTGATTTTCATATCTTTTCCTCGTTATGGCCCGTGGTATTCCCGCAAGGCCGGTTTGACGCCTTAAAAATAGCATATTTGTATTTTTTGGGGAAGGTACTTTCTATAATTTAGCGCATGCTGAAGGCTTTTTTGAGGTTTATCGCCACCGCAGGGCTCGTTCTTTGCGTCGCCGCAACTGCGGGTGCGGCGGACCAGAGTGTCGCAAGCGCGGGGCAAGCCGGCGAAGCCACCCCCTGGCACTTTGGCGCGGGCGTATCGGCAGGCAGGCTCACTCCGGTAATGCTCGAGGGCTCCGTTCGCTACAAGGCAGCCACATTGCATGTCGCCGGATTCGGGTTCCACAAGGGGGCAAACGACTTCTGGTGCGGCATTCGCGGCAACATCGGGTGGACGTTCCTGCGAGATTTCCCATTCAACCTCTTCTTGGGCGTTGGCGGCGGGTATGAATTTGCGGAAGCCCCCAACGAGATGCACCGCGCCGTGAACCGCGCAAATAACGCGATGTACCTGTACCCCTACAACTATAAGGAACTGCTCGACATTACCGCAGACCTGCGCATTAACTTGTTCGGAGTGTTCACTCAGATATCCTTCCCCGCTTACCGGTTCAAGGACCACGACGCGCCCGACTTCAGCTGGCGGGTGGGCTACCTGATGGAATTTTGATGATTGATGATTGATAATTTGGTGTCGGGTATGGAATGAAAAAATCCTCGGTTGAACCGAGGATTTTTTATGAATTCTGCGAGCGGTCTCCCGTGAGCCGTAGGCGACCTTTGGACACTTGCGCTTTAGCGCTTAGTGTACATGGCCACCTTTAGGTGGGAGCGAGCGCAAACCGGAGCGATTTAACACCCTAGTTTAGCGCGAGCGGTCTCATTACTTCTTCGGGAGCACAACCGGCTTGCCGAAGTCCACGTTCGTCTTGTTGCCGAGCAACAGGGCGCGCGTCTTGAGCGGCAGACCGTAGCAGCGGATGAAGCCCGTTGCGTCCTTCTGGTCGTACATATCGACGTCGGTGAATCCGCCGAGGCCCATGTCGTAGAGGCTGTAGGGGCTCTTGATGCCGGCCGGAATGATGTTGCCCTTGTAAAGCTTGAGGGTCACGTCACCGGTAACAACCTTGTTCACTTCGGCGAAGAAGGCGTCCATAGCCTGGCGGAGCGGAGTGAACCACTGGCCATTGTACACGAGGTTCGCATACGTCATAGACATCTTCTGGGCTTCGAACAAAGTTTCCTTGTCGAGCACGAGCTGTTCAAGGCATTCGTGAGCCTTGTACAGGAGCGTGCCACCCGGAGTTTCGTACACGCCGCGGCTCTTCAAGCCAACGAGGCGGTTTTCGACGATGTCCAGGAGACCGCAAGCATTCTTGCCGCCAATCTTGTTCAGGTATTCGAGGAGTTCGACAGCGCCCATCTTCTTGCCGTCGATAGCCACCGGATTACCCTTATCGAAAGTAATCGTCACGTGGTCTGCCTTGTTCGGGGCCTTTTCATACGTGTTGGTGTGCTTGAGGAATTCGTACTTGTGTTCCTGTTCCGGGAATTCCAGGACGCCACCTTCGTGAGAGAGGTGCCACAGGTTACCGTCTTCGGAATAAATCTTCTTCTTGCTGATGCCGTTCAGCGGAATCTTGTGAGCAGCAGCGTAGTCGATAGCGTCTTCGCGGCTGTGGAACGTCCACTTCGGGTCCTTCCACGGAGCAATGACTTCGAGCTTCGGGTTCAAGGCGGCGTAGGTCAGTTCGAAACGGACCTGGTCGTTACCCTTACCGGTAGCACCGTGAGCAACAGCGTAGGCGCCTTCCTTTTCAGCAATCTTCACCTGGTACTTGGCGATAAGCGGACGGGCGAAAGAGGTACCCAGGAGGTAGGTTCCTTCGTACTTGGCACCGGCGCGAACGGTCGGCCAAACGTAGTCTTCGAGGAATTCCTTCTTGAGATCGAGAACGTAGCACTTGGATGCGCCAGTCTTCAAAGCCTTGTCTTCAAGGGCCTTAGCGTCCGGGAAGTCGTTCTGACCGAGGTCGGCGGCGAAAGCGATCACTTCGCAATCGTAGTTTTCCTTGAGCCAGGGGATGATGATGCTGGTATCGAGTCCACCGCTGTAAGCGAGGACAACCTTTTTCTTGGATTCTTTCTTAGCCATTTTATTTCCTTTGAGAAAATTTTAGACGAACCAAATATAGAATTAAAAGCCGATAACGGCACCCAAGTAACCGGACATAGCCCAGGAATCAACGGACCTGTTGAAGAAGCGCTGGAAGCCAGTTTCGATAGAGACCCATGCGGCGGAGAGGTGCTTTTTTGACCAGGGCCAAACTGCCTGGAGATTGTAGGCTATACCCGGAGCAATCGTGAGCAGCTGGGCTCCGCCGAAATTGTATTCGTATAGGATGCTCGCCGTAGCGCCAAGCGTGTTCCAGAACTCGATGCCACCGCCCAGGTCTACACCGATGGAAAAACCGTCCAGCGAAAACATCTTCTCGCAGTCTTCCACTTCCTGTTCGTTCTTCGTGGAAACGCCGGGAATCCAGCCTTCCATGTCGCGCTGGTGCCATTCCTCGCGAATTTCCTCGAGGTCCGTGGATTCAAAACCGACAACCGGACTCACGTACCAGCTCCAGCGCCCCTGCGGGAAATGGAATCGCGTATTGATACGGTAGCGCTGGTACAGCACGGACTTGTCGGCATCCAGGTCACCGCCAAAGAAGCGCACATCGCCACCCGCACTTATCCAGTCGTTGTAGAAATACTCGAACTGACCCTGCCAAACGCCCAGGCAGTCGCATTCCTCGGTCGGGTTGTAGAGGCCAAACGCGAGACCCACCAGCAGGCCGTAACCCGTATAGGCGGAAAGGCGCGGGAGCGGAACACTGTGGCGTTCCAGAACGGCCGTATCGGGGTCTGCAGTGTCCGCAACAGCACTCGCAGTATCGGCACTTGCAACAACGTTCGCGGAATCTGTGTTTTCAACAACGTTCGCGGTATCCCCCACGGCAGTTTCCGCGAGGGCATTCAAGGCAAGGAACAATATCACCCAGAATATCCGCATATTCTTTAATTATACAAAATAAATCTTCAGCAAGCCACGCAGTACTGTCACTTCACCTTCTTGCCGTTCTTTGCGGCAGAAAGTTTCTTGAATTCCGCCTGGGCCTTGCGCATGTCGGCCATGAAGGTTTCGTTTGTGTGCAGGCTCGGATAGGCTCCCGAAACAAGAACCTTGGAGGCATCCACGTCGCTCTGCCAGTGGAACCCGGCAATCACGCGGCTCTGGCCCCATTCGTATGCGTATTTCAACAAGGCATCCTGAGCAGACGGATTCACTTCACAAAGTAGCAGCGCCATGGACCACGCGCGAACGGTATGCCCCGACGGGTAAGAACCATTCGTTCTCAGGCGTTCTTCTTCGGACGGAACCAGGGTCGGTTCGTTAAAGCGGTCGTAAGGGCGACGCCTCATGTAATGCCTCTTGGGAAGGCTCCCCACCTGCTTGAGCGTCCGGACTCCGCGTTCGAGCAGGTTCATGATGGCGGGAGTCTTCTTTGCGGAGATTTCCATCCCGAAAGGTTCGCTGAACATCTTGGCCATGTCCTCGACCGTCTCTACCGCCTGGGCCACGGCCAAGGCCGCACGCGCGGAATCGGCACGCATCTTTTTACCCCAAATGTACTGCGACATATCGTACATGAACTGCGGAGACATGGTATCCGGGGGCGCCGGGTAGAAGTTGAGCGCGTTCGGAAGCGCATCTGCTTCCACGTAAGGTTTGACATCTGCAGCGAAACTGCAAAGCGACGCGCCACAAAAGGCGACTACGATAAAAACTTTCTTGATAAGATTGTTCATGCCTTGAATATAAATAAAAAAGACTATCTTTTCAAATGCTAATCCCATGAAAAAATGCCGTCGTAAAAAACACTCTCCCATGAACCGTTCGCAAATGATGCAGGCGGTCCATTCGGAAGACACCCGGCCCGAACTGCTTGTGCGGCGGGCGCTGTTTAAGGCGGGACTGCGTTACAGGCTGCACAGGCACGATTTGCCCGGCTCGCCAGACCTGTTTATCCTCAAATACGGCGTAGTTGTATTTATAAACGGCTGCTTCTGGCACCAGCACGGCTGCAAGTTCACGAGCCGCCCCAAAAGCAACCCTGAATTCTGGAATGAAAAGTTCACGAACAATATGGTGCGCGACATCAAGACGAACTGGAAACTTTCGCTACAAGGCTACCGCGTTGCAACTATTTGGGAATGTTCCGTCAAGAACGATTTCGACCACACTATTGAACGCCTCAAGGCCTTTATTGCAAGCGATGAAGAAAGCATAGAGATTTGAACCACGGGTCGGAAAAAGACTATCTTTCTTTTTGATTTTGAAAGGTTTAAAAATGCAAGTTCTTGAAAAAATCAGTGATTTTATTGGCAAGTGGATGGCCGTTGTCGTCCTGGCTATTGCGGCGCTCTCGCTGTTCCTGCCGAAATCCACGCTCTGGATTGAACTCAGTTGGGTGAATTACCTCTTGATGGTCGTGATGTTCGGCATGGGGCTCACACTCAAGTTAAGCGATTTTGCACTTGTGTTTGCCCGGCCGAAAGAAATCACCATCGGGTGTGCGGCGCAGTTCATTATAATGCCTGCACTTGCGTTCTTGCTCTCCAAGATTTTCGGGCTCGATGCAGCCCTCATGGCGGGCGTGATCCTTGTGGGAACTTGCCCCGGCGGCACATCGAGTAACGTTATTACCTACCTCTCGAAAGGCGACGTGGCGCTTTCCGTGGGTATGACCAGCGTGAATACGCTTCTCGCTCCCGTGCTGACGCCGGCGATTACCTACCTGCTCTTGCGCACCACCGTGAACGTCGACGTGCTGGCGATGTTCCTCTCCATCGTGAAAGTCGTCATCGTACCGATTGCGCTCGGGTTCGCAATCAACAAGTTCTTCGGCAAATGGACTGCGCGTGCCGTGAAGGTCTTGCCGCTCGTCTCGGTGATTGCCATCGCGATGATTGTGGCCGCAGTCGTCTCGCACAACGCCGCAAAGATTCTCTCTACGGGTGCCATCGTGTTCGCCGTCGTAATTCTCCACAACCTGCTCGGCTACAGCTGTGGTTTTGGCCTCGGCAAGTTGCTGAAATTCTCGACACCCAAGACGAAGGCTCTCTCCATCGAAATCGGCATGCAGAATTCCGGCCTTGCCACAAGCCTTGCGGCAACTGCGTTCTCGGGACTTGCGATGGCGACTGTTCCTGGCGCTATATTCTCCGTGTGGCACAACATTTCGGGTGCGATACTCGCGAATATTTACAGGAAACTCGACGGCAAATAAATTAGCCCAGGGCTATCAGTGGACTAATTCGCAAACTGCCAGGTATCGAACAGCACATCACCCTTTATAATCAGATAGACCGTGTGGACGCCGCTTGAGATGTTGCCGCACTTCGCCTCCTGTTCCTGCCAGTCACTGCCGGCGCTGTTGATTGAGGCTACGTTCGCGCCATCTCGCTTGTCAAGACGGAGCGTTACCGAGCCCTTGCCTTTCACCAGGGCCTTCAGCGTTTTTGCGCTGCTGAAATTCACATTGCGAACTTCGATGACGCCTTCTGTAGGTGCCGGGCCATCCTTGCTGGGAGTACCGACGGAAGCCACCATGTGGCCGGGTTCCTCCGTTGGCACGTAGCGAATGCCCAGGGTTGCGGCAGCCGTAGAAGCCTGCTGCACGGAATAGGGGTCAAGATTCTTGATGGCCTTTACACCCTTGTAGGTCGGTTTCGCTTCCTTGATAACGACATTTGCTTCGTCCACTTCAATTTCGTCAACCAGAATGCTGCGGAAACCGCCGTGGGTACCTATGGAAGCCTCTAGAATGGCCGCCTGGTAGAATATGTACCACTTGTCCTGATACTTATGGAGATGAGTGTGATTGTTGCCGTAGGTCATGCCATTCTCACCCATGTTCTTGAAGTAGTTCCCGCCGTAGGTCCAGGAATCAGGATTCAGGGGCTCGGTGCTGGTGAAGTAGTTCATGCTGCAGGCCGTCGGAGCCTCGCCACCCCATTCCCAAGGAGTATGGTCGTTCCAGTCGTTGTTGAAAGTATATACGTACTTGCCGTTGATATAATTGAGTTCATTTGCCTCAAAGTGGAACGGGGACGGAAGTTTCACCGGATCCCCGTCAAGGGAATGCAAGTCCGGATTGAGCTTGGCAATCCAGCCCTGCCCATTACCGAACGAAATCCAGCCATCGCCGTTGTCGTCAATTACGGCACCCGGATCAAATATGGATCCGCTGCCTTTTACAACAGGATTGTCGCCATCGATAAGGCTCTTGCTCAAAGGAGATGTCCACGGACCCACCGGAGACTTCGCCTGGATAACGCCGGTGCCAAAGCCGCTATTGGAGAAATAGAGGGAGAAAAGCGTGCTGCCATCGCCCTGTTCCTTGCTAATGATGCTGGGTGCCCACGAAGCCATAATCCATGGAGCCACTTCACCGACAGGAATCAGTCCGTGATAAGTCCAGTTGACCATATCGTCAGTGGACATCATTACCAGCGTCTTGATTTTCTCGTAAGTATTGCTGACACCTTCTTCGTACTGCTGATGGTCGTTGGTGCCATAGACATAGAGACGCCCCTTGTACTCAATGGCCGTCGGGTCCGCACAGTACTGGAAATCCAATATAGGATTGGCATTGTCCAAGCCTAATTTTGGGGACTTTACAGGCATCTTGCCTACCGTGCCATCGGAATCCTTTGCCCGGATAATGATTTTACCGAAACTGATCGTTGCGGCATCACTTGGAGTGTCTGGGCTTACGACAAGAGCCAAACTGACAAGCGTCTTGCCCGGTTCAAAGGACAGAACAAGGCTTGTTGCGCCACTGGGAATTCTTTCCGTAGTCTTGGCCTCGTCGCTATAAGTCGCAATCACATCAATGTTATCGTATGCGACGGCCTTGGCAAAGTTTATCTCCACCTTAGTATAGACATCCGTATTCAGGTCGTGTATGTCCCAGTAGTTGTTGGCATACTGCTTATAGGTAAAACTATTGTTGTCGGGGTCCTTTTCGCCACCGCCGCCGTACCAATCTACAATGATATCCTCGATAGACAGGGCAATATCGAATTTGGCAACAGCAACCTCATCCTTTATTTCGTCATTGCCAAGAGAATCCTTAGGCAATTCCTGAGAAAGGGAATCCTTTGGCTGGACGGGATTGACGGTATCCTTGGGCAGAACCGGGTCAACCGTGTCCTTGGGCAGAACTGGATCGAGGGAATCCTCGGGGTTTTCCTGACCGAGAGAATCTCCGGGGATATCCAGAATGGAGTCGTCTTCGTCAAAATCCTTGCTGACGGAATCATCGTCGCCGCAGGACATTAACATGGACGAAACAGTTACAAGCGTTACCGCAAGAAGGATTTTCTTTTTCATATTCACAGCCAATGTTACTATGATTAGTATTAAAATATATTGTATCAGCGAATTGGTATACTATGAAAAGCAGTTTTTTCACATAGCGTTGAGCAGTTCTAAACGGCTAATTTTTTATCGCCGCTCCCGAAGGCTTGAAAAAACTGCACCAGGCTCATCCTGACGTCCAGATTTACGTCGGGCATCTGGACCGCTGCCTGAACGAGGTCGCCTACATTTGCCCGGGCCTCGGCGATGCCAGCGACCGCATTTTCGAAACGAAATAGAAAGAGCGATGTTTATTGCGAGTCCGTGGACGAAGGTTCCTTTTTCACCCAATAGCCGCCAGTCTTTTTAGAACCACGACGTTCAATAATCTTCTTTTCAAACAAAGAGCGAATGATTTTATTGAAGGTATCTCTTGGCATGTCAAGGGCTCCTGTGATTTCTTTTCCCATACAGCCAGGATTTCTCATAATAGAATCAAAGACCTTTGATTGAGATGCGTTAAGCGATTCTTTTATATTCTTGATTAATGTGCCATTTAATGTGCCATTTAATGTGCCGTTTAATGTGCCATTTAATCCGCCACTTAATCCGCCACTTAATCCGCCACTTAATCCGCCATTTAATCCGCCACTCTTTTCTCCTTCTGGCACATGATCAAGAGGCCGTTTCTTCGTTTTTCGAGCAAAAGACCCAAATTGAATATTTACATCAGGATACAACCTAAAGAAACCTTGACAATCGAGTTCACCAATATTTTCCAGCAAATTATCCCTGCTATATCTCGCTGTTACAACATCTTTGGGGTCCAAATCTACCGAATTTTGCATAAATTCAGAAAAAGCTTCATTTATTGTTTTAGCCATATATCCTCCTTATCATTTTGTTGATGCCAACAAAATGATCCGTAGAATCAGCCAAAAATTTCAACTTTCGATTAAAGGTATCGAATTCGTTACGTTTAGAGTTCCAGTCAAATGGAAATAGGAGATTCCCGGTCAAGACGGGAATGACATCTGGTGAAGTCACAAATTGTGACTTCATGACCACCATATTGCCAATGCCGGCAAAATGGTCAATCAGCGTTTTGTTCGCACCAACAAGATGTCCCATTCCTTACCCCCTATCTTTTTTCACCCAGCGACCATTTTTCGATGCACCTTCCCAAGCATAGCCAAGCTTCTTGAGGTCACGTAAAATTGTCTTAGTACTTACTCCAAACATCTTCGCCAAAAACTCTTTTGTTTTCATTGAGTCTACTAAGATAATCTGTTCAACCTTCTGCACTCTAGGGGAGTCGTCTATGTCTTGAGTGACATTTTGGGCGACATTTTGAGTGACATTTTGGGTGACATTTCGGGTTTTCCAGTGTCCGTTTTTAGCGGCTCCTTCCCAAACATATCCAAGGTCTTTTAAATCGCGCAAAATAGTTCTTTTCGTTACCCCAAACATTGTTGCTAAAGCATCTGTCGATATTATGGAGTTTGCAGAAACGACCTGTTCCACCTTCTGCCTTCTAGGGACATCATCATCTTTTTGAGCGACATTTTGGGTGACATTTTGAGGTTCATTTGGGGTGACAATCCTACCGTTCAGTTTGTTCATCGGGAACGTCACCACGGTATAGCCACCCTCTTCACTCCAAAAGGGTTGTGGAGAACCTTCAGCTTTGCAAGCATCCATTATGCGCTTTATTCCCGAGCCCCATTTTTCTAAGTATGTTATTTGATAGAGAACCGTCGCAACAATCTCGTTTCGTGGATACGACTTATGCGACCGCTTAATAGTTTTGGGAGTTAATTCGCGGGGTAACAAGCCCGGGCTTTCAATTTCTATACGGTCGTCATATATGGCAATGCCGATAGAGCATTGGTAAATGTCATAATCCCTATGGCAAAGGGCGTTAATCAGTGCCTCGCGCAATGCCGTTGCAGGAACATCAAGGTGTTCTTCCCTTTTAAACCCCTTGATTTCTCCGCTAAGAGAAAGATGCTTGAAAAAGAACGACATGCCCGCATCAAGCAGTTCAAAGAAATTGCCATGAGCCTGCTGGTTGTCGATAAAGTAATTTTTGTCCGTTCCTCTAAAACGAGCCATTCGAATTTCATAATCATACGAAAATCTCTTAGAAAAAAGAAACACAGCGGCGTTCCGCAAATTGTCGCCATCCAACAGGTTCCATTTTTTCAATATTACTTTAATTGACTCATTGAGTGACCCGACCGGGATTCGTTTTTCTTCGACTCCGAGACGGACTACGCCACGAATTGTGCTGACATCAAGGTCTTTTATAAAATACCCCTCAGCCACCCTCATTTCCCACGAATATTTGTGCGGCATGTTGATCCGAATTCTAGCATCAAACATATCCCTAGGCATTGCTTTAGTGACACTTTCCAGTCTATAGTATGGTCTTCCATGAAATGTGTACGGGTCATTCCCATAGACCCACGGATTGAACCTCAGTACGATTACTTGATGGTTGTCCTTGTCGGGAATGTCTACATATTCAATAACAGGGGTGACCGCAGGTTCTATTCCCGCTAACGCTTGCGCGATATCGCGACGGGTAGATTCAGAAACGATTTGCCCAACAATACTCAAGGAAGGCGTGACACCGAAAACGAGAACGCCGCCATCGGAATTCAGGAAGGCGCATGCCGTATGCATGCCTTCTCGAAGTTCGCCGGTAGATTTTTTTAGTTCAATATTCTTCGTTTCATCTTTAGAAATCAGTTTTTTGAGTTCTTCCAAAGTCATCGAATAGCCTCGCTATTAAAACCGTCGCCATTGGGCGACAATTTGACTGGCCGTTGCGATTACGCCGAAAAACAGCGCACAACATGCCCTTGCTTACTTGTTATGTATTGAGATTTTCCACGCCTTGCGCGGAATGGGATGATCTTGCGATTCTGTTGGCGGGAGCTTTCCCCGGCGTTACTTGGCACCCGCCTTAGCGAGCACACTCGAGTAGGTCGTGTTCCTACCAGCTATCCAACAGCATCAACAAGAAGGTTAATGCGCCCCGCCGCGAATGCACGTACGGACCCGAAGGTCTATGTCGACTGTCGCGAGGATTATCGAATATCAGCTACAATATATACAAATAGTTCGCCTGCGTCAAGAGGTTTCCAATTTGCTGAAAATTTCCTATTTAGCCTTTTCCCATTCGCTATAGCACGGCCAAACTGCATTCTTGCTTATGCAAAAAGCGGTTTCTCCGTCATTTATTGCTCCATCCTCCGCCCAGGAGAGCAAGCAGGGAACAATCCAGTAATCTTTTTTCTCAATGCGTTTTTTGGGTATCAGTGTTGATGGATTACTGAAAAACTGTTTTGCTACATAGCCGAAGAACGCTTTGCCATGCAACTCGTTCTTTCGTGAAATTTCTTGAGCGTCAAAACCCTTGAACGTGATTTTTCTCTTTTTTTTGTCAAAGGAGCCGTGCTTTGCGATATATTGCGTAAGGGAATCTCGAATAACTCCGATGGAATCTTGCTTGTGACGATATTCAGCACAAGTGCTATCGTTCTTTTTTTCTTTTTCTAGCATAAGACAGATTAATTCTTCCCCAATAGACAAACCACCAGGTGACTCTTTCGCAAAACAGTTTGTCGAAAGAAGCAAAAATGCAACTGTCAAAAGAAGGAATCTCATAATTACAAGCCTCTATCACAAGATACATTTTTGGGGGTCTTAGGGGCTAAGCCCCTAGGAGAAGGGGTAGCGGATGATACGGCTAGATGGCGGGTCGAGGCCCGCCATGACGTCGTAGCAGAAGCGAGGGGAAGGCTTTCCCCTCCCTTTTTATATGGATTGCTTCGTCATTTCTTTCCTCGCAATGACGTTTTTCGGGTCTATTTCCGATTACATTCCCTAACCACCAACCACCAACCACTAGCCACACTTATAGTCTTTTTCTACTTGGCACGCTTCGCGTGCATTTAGCACGGCTCGGTCATGTCAACTCGTGCAAGCACGGTTGCCGCGACGCTCGCCTTTAGCTAAATTTGCCCGCACCGCCAGATGTCGTATTTCTGGGGAACCGGGCGAGAACCGCCCATAAAAAGGATTATTTATGTCTCAAATCGAACTCACCTTCCCCGATGGCTCCGTACGTTCCGTAGCATCGGGCACCACCGGCCTCGAAATTGCAAAGGGCATTTCCGAAGGTCTTGCACGCAAGGCGCTTGGCGTCAAACTCGGCGATAAGGTCCTCGACCTCACGCGCCCGCTCACCGAGAGCGGCACCATCAAGATTATCACGCCGAGCAACGACGACCCGGATGCTCTGATGCTCCTGCGTCACAGCTGCAGCCACGTGCTCGCCGAAGCCATCTGCGACCTGTTCCCGGGCACCAAGCTCGCCTATGGTCCGGCTATCGACAAGGGTTTCTACTACGATTTGATGACACCGACCCCGATCCAGCAGTCGGATTTCGAGCGCATCGAAAAGCGCATGAAGGAAATCATCAAGGAAGACCGTCCGTTTGTGCGTTGCGAAGTCAGCGCCGCCGATGGCCTGAAGCGCACCGAAGGCGACAAGTACAAGACGGATAACGCGCAGCGCGCTCTCGCCCGCGAAGGTAGCGACGGCACGCTCAGCTTCTACGTGACTGGCGAACCGGGCAAGAACTTTGAAGACCTCTGTGCCGGCCCTCACGTGCCGAGTACTGGCAAGCTCAAGAATTTCAAGGTGCTCTCGATGTCGGGCGCCTACTGGCACGGCGACCAGAACAGCGACCAGCTGACCCGCGTCTATGGCACCTGCTTCGCTGACAAGGAAGGTCTCGAAACTTATTTGAAGTTCCTGGAAGAGGCCGAAAAGCGCGACCACCGCAAGATCGGCAAGGAAATGGACCTCTACCACATCGAAGACCACTCCCCGGGCATGGTGTTCTGGCATCCGAAGGGCACCAAGATGGTGAACGCCCTCAAGGACTACATCCGCGGTAAGATTGACCGTCGCGGCTACCTGGAAGTGATTACGCCGGAAATCGTGAACAAGACTTTGTGGATCAAGTCCGGCCACGCCGACAAGTACAACGAGAACATGTTCAAGACGCTCGCTGGCGACGTGGAAATGGCTGTGAAGCCGATGAACTGCCCCTGCCACATCCAGATTTTCAATACGGGGCTCCGCAGCTGGCGCGACCTGCCGATGCGCCTTGCCGAATTCGGCAAGTGCCACCGTTACGAACCTGCCGGTACGATGCACGGCCTTATGCGCGTGCGCGGCTTTGTGCAAGACGACGCCCACATCTTCTGTACCGAAGACCAGATTGCAAGCGAAGTAGCCGACTTCTGCGCCCTCGTGAAGGAAATCTACCACGACTTCGGTTTCGACGATATCGTGGTGAAGTTCTCTACCCGCCCCGAAAAGCGCGTGGGTTCCGACGAAATTTGGGACAAGGCTGAAGCCGCCCTCGCCGAAGCCACGAAACTCGCTGGCCTCGACTACATCCTGAACCCGGGCGAAGGCGCCTTCTACGGCCCGAAGCTCGAATTCACGCTGAAGGACAGCCTTGGTCGTGACTGGCAGTGCGGTACCATCCAGGTGGACTTCAACCTCCCGCAGCGCCTGGGTGCCGAGTATGTCGGCAAGGACAACCAGAAGCACATTCCGGTGATGTTGCACCGTGCCGCCGTGGGTTCCATCGAACGCTTCCTCGGTATTCTTATCGAAGAATTCATGGGCGATTTCCCGCTGTGGCTCGCTCCGGTTCAGGCCCGCGTGCTCCCGATTTCCGAGAAGTTCGTTGACTACGCGAAGCAGGTCGAGAAGGAACTCGTGAACGCCGGCGTCCGCGTAGAAGTGGACGAGAGCAATGAGAAGCTCGGCTACAAGATCCGCCAGTGCGAACTCCAGAAGGTGCCTTACCTCCTGATTGTGGGAGAGAAGGAAGTTGCCGATGGCGTTGTCTCTGTGCGTAAGCGCAAGGACGGGGATAAGGGCAACATGACTGTCGCCGACTTCCTCAAGATGACGGAAGAAGACCGCAAGGTCGTGCGCTAGTCGCCCAATATGTCATGCCGGACACCGTTCCGGCATCGCCTTTTAAATTTGAAACGCAGACTCGAAAGAGCCTGCGTTTTTTCTATAAACCTAATTTATTCAAAAACTCCGAATACGAAAGAATTGGTATTCCAGCATGGCTTTCTAGTTCCGTCAAATCCTTGTCTCCGCTTACGATGAAATCAACAGGAACACTTTCTGCCATTGACAATATAAAGAGATCCTTGATGTCCCTGATAGATGATTTTGCCTGTATTGTGATTGGAGTCCAATGGCAAACATTATCCACCATGTCAACAAACGCTTGCCGTGATTCTTGAGAAATAATAACGTTAAATTTTGGACGAGCTACCACAGTTTGAATTTCGTCTAGCAACTGTTCGCTCATATAAACTTGAACATCATTACGGCATAAGACATCAGCAAGCGAAGCAAGCCGTTTGCCAATCATGAATGATATCCACAAATTTGTGTCGAACAGGACTTTCATTTCCCGTATCGAACTGCATTGATTTCAGCGGCGATTTCTTCGTCGGTCATCATCGGAGTCTTGGGACATGAATCGACGAATTTCTGGACAATGCTTCGCTTAGACCGCACAGTCCAGCCCATGCGATTCGCTAGCGTTTCCATGATACCCAAATCTTGGGTTGGAATTGTCAGAACAAGATCTTCCATATAAACCTCCTCCATAATATACATTATTCAGGGTTGAACAGCCAACCCCATTCCAAGTAGGAATAGCCCGTTTGCTTTACAAAATGGCACAAATTCGCCGTTTTCTACACAAAACCGCTCTCTTTTGTAAACTTTTTGAGCGTTTTGCTCGTTTTTATGTTATTTTTAAGGAGTAAAAGAGTTTTTGCTCTTGTTCTCTAAGTGAAATCTAGACACTTTCCCTTAAGCGAGGACAAGGCGAACGCTCACGCAGGTATGCCGTTTTGCGGTGTATCTCAGTTTGTCGTATCAGCCATTTGGCTGATTTATGGTCGTATCGACTAGTGGCAACAGCCCTTTTGGGGCGTGGGTCGTTTGCGTTTATCGCTTAGAGGCAGTCTAGAGCCCCACTTAGGTAAATGCAACGATCTACGCCTTTTTTTGTATCCATACAAAAATTGGCTCGGCTTCCGAGTGGAACAAGACATAATCTCGCCAAATCATAAACTTAAACGGCTTGATACATCAAAGGAGTCAGCTATCATGGAATTTTCAATTCAAGGAAAGACCCTATCTTTTTCCGACAACCAGATTGAAATCGCAAAAATATTGAAGCATTACCATAAGTTGGCTTCGGAGGGCAGAGAGGTTGCTAGAGTTCTTCTTATTGCAAGAAAATTCACTCCTATTCAATTTGTAAAAAACGGCGATAACTTTGCTTTGGCTATTATCGGTTCTTATGGAGAGCAGGTTATCCAGGATTTTATCAATAAGGGCTTTTTCTCTTATGATGAAAGTAAACTAAAGAAAGATTTTGAAGATACGTTTAATTTCAACGATGAATGGGAAGAGCTTATTGCTCCAATGGTTGAAATCATACAAAAGAACCAAGACACGCAGTTGTATCGAGAATTCCGCAAAGAAGAACGTGGACGTGTCGTTGGCGGGGGATTTGGCTTGGAAGGCGCCTTGAAAGGTTTTGTTGCTGCAGGTGCTTTGAATATGGCATCCGATATTGGACACAGCATATTCAATAGTATTGCAAATGCAATTGATGAAACATCGCAAGAAACACAACTTAAAGAACTTTTCAATGAAGATCTTATTGATGATTATCTTGAACTTGTTTATGATGGAATTTACTCTTTTGGAAAGGTGTTCGTTCAAAAGTTGGTAGATTACGATTTTATGGATCCTGATGATTTGGGTAATTTATTCAATGAAGGTAAACAGAAAGAGTATTGGTCCATTTTTCTTAATCTTTTAAAAAATCGAATTCCCGAAACAGAACGCGTGAATGTTGCGTTGCATTTGATTGAAAGTTCTCCATATGAACATGGCGAGTATTACGAATACCTGAAAAAGAATGTTGCAGACCATGATGCCGATCAAGTAGTCGCAATGAAGTCAATGATGTATGCTCGCAATAGTCGGTATGCTCTGTCTGACTTTTCGGAAGATGTCGTGAAGCCGACGGAATTTGATATCGCAGTGGGTCAAAAAATCGAAAAAACATACGGCATTAGAATTTCAATTTTGTTCGAAGGAAAGAAAGAACAGCCTAAGGTCGAAAAGAAAGAAGTGAAAAAATCATCTTCTGTTGAACAGAAAAAAGATGCCGAAATTTTTCAAGCAAAATCCCCTGAGAAGACATCTATATTTACGGCTATTCATGGATGTACTTGGTTTGTAGTGGTGGCTGTTGCGATTGCAATTGCTTTAAATTACTATAATCATCCGATTCTAAGCAATCTAAGTCTTCTTGTGACGATGGCGGTTGACTTTTTCATATTTGGCATTGGTATTTTTGCAATTGCGGATATGTGGGGACATATAACGAATCAAAAGCAGACGATTTTTGAAGAAATGGGGAAAAATTCGGATTCAGTCTTTTTTGCCAAAGCTTCAGGAGGAAGTTTTGTCATAACTTTGATAACTCTAATTATGTTTGTTGTAATGCTGTTTATTTGCAGGATTCACTATTTTACAATCACGTTTTGGTTTATGGTTGCGGCAGGATTAATTAATTTGTTGATTCTTCCGTTTATTGTGCTGCTGGGACTAAAAAATCTTGGAGATTCCGCAAAGAAAAAAAGTTCCCAAAATAAACAAAAAGAAAGGCGGAATGACAAAGAAATTAGCGAAGAAAAAGAGAATGAAAAATAATATGATGCAGGAAGATTATGTTGATAAACATTAAGCGCTTATTGCGAAAGAGTACGGCAGTATGTTTTGCGATGCTTTTGTCTTCTTGTATGGAAACAAAATCGTTGGAATCTCTTGAATTTGAGTACTCGGCTCTTTGTGATGAAGTCAAATGCTCCGAATTAATCAATCCTGAATCAACGGCTTTGTATAAGCAGACAAATCTTCGTGGGGAATTAGAAAATAATCTAAAAAATATGAAAGCCCTACTTAAAGTTGCACAATCTGAAACTGATTATCAAGAGGGATTTCGAGCTTACCAGGCTGCCGAGTTGTTTTATGCTTTTCATGGAGGCCCCTTCAAAGTTCAGCTTTCGGAAATAACAGGAATTCCGTTTTTAGGCGATGGAAAGAAAATAGATATAAAAGGTGGCTATCTTGAATTTTCTTCTTTAATCGAAAAGGAAGGAAAAAAAGGAAATTCCCATATATACACTATTAGTGACAAGGATCATAAATTTATAGTGATTGTTCCAATAGATATGGTTTCTTATCCTATAGTTGTTTTATTAGACGCAAATAGTGAAGCTAGAATTGTTTTGGGAAAGAGCAAAAACTTCTTGGATGTTGAACGTGTTTTTATGAAAACATTGGGAGGTTGAATGCATTTGCGTTAGGGATAGTGACCCCTTGGGGCGGCGCTGTGGCGCCGTTTTATGAGGTTGGGCGGAAACGGAGTGAACCGGGCAACCCATAAAATATAGCCCGACCCACACAATAGTGCGGGGAACGCCCATAATAAGCAGATATCGCGGCTACCTCGAAGTGATTACGCCGGACAGCGATGCAAGGCGAGAGCAGCGGACAAACTCGTTTGTCCATTGCCGAGCCGAAGAGCTGGGATGCTTGCATCCCAATCGTGAACAAGACTTTGTGGATCAAGTCCGGCCACGCCGACAAGTACAACGAGAATATGTTCAAGACGCTGGCTGGCGACGTGGAAATGGCTGTGAAGCCGATGAACTGCCCCTGCCACATCCAGATTTTCAATACGGGGCTCCGCAGCTGGCGCGACCTGCCGATGCGCCTTGCCGAATTCGGCAAGTGCCACCGTTACGAACCTGCCGGTACCATGCACGGCCTGATGCGCGTGCGCGGCTTTGTGCAGGACGACGCCCACATTTTCTGTACCGAAGACCAGATTGCAAGCGAAGTGGCCGACTTCTGCGCCCTCGTGAAGGAAATCTACCACGACTTCGGTTTCGACGATATCGTCGTGAAGTTCTCCACCCGTCCGGAAAAGCGCGTGGGTTCCGACGAAATCTGGGACAAGGCTGAAGCCGCCCTCGCCGAAGCCACCAAGCTCGCTGGCCTCGACTACATCCTGAACCCGGGTGAAGGCGCCTTCTACGGCCCGAAGCTCGAATTCACGCTGAAGGACAGCCTCGGTCGTGACTGGCAGTGCGGTACCATCCAGGTGGACTTCAACCTCCCGCAGCGTCTGGGTGCCGAGTATGTCGGCAAGGACAACCAGAAGCACATTCCGGTGATGCTGCACCGTGCTGCAGTCGGTTCCATCGAACGCTTCCTCGGTATTCTTATCGAAGAATTCATGGGCGATTTCCCGCTGTGGCTCGCTCCGGTTCAGGCCCGCGTGCTCCCGATTTCCGAGAAGTTCGTTGACTACGCTAAGTCCGTGGAAAAGGAACTCGTGAACGCCGGGATTAGGGTCGAAACTGACGAGTCCAATGAAAAGTTGGGATATAAAATTCGTCAGTGTGAAATTCAAAAGATTCCCTACATTCTTATTGTAGGCGAAAAGGAAGCCTCTGACAACTTGGTTGCCGTTCGCAAACGTAAGGACGGAGACAAGGGTCAGATGAGTGTTCAGGCCTTTATTGACATGACTGCTGATGATAGAAGAGTCGTCCGTTAATCAATAAGAGAATAAACTCGCAAACGTAGGCTTCCTTTGAGCCTACGTTTTTTGCGTGAAAGTCGATGAATGCAACGAGTAGCGTGCAAGCCGAGTGTCGCGGCAGACCGCTTGCGGGCTGACATGACCGAGGCGTAGCCGCTGACGCCGTAGGCGTCAAAAGCTCGGCTACAAGATCCGCCAGTGCGAACTCCAGAAGATTCCGTACAAGATTATTGTAGGCGAAAAGGAACAGGCAGAAGGTCTCATCGCTGTCAACAAGAGAAAGGAAGGCGACAAGGGTCAAATGACCGTTGTCCAGTTCCTCGAAATGACCGCAGATGACAGAAAAGTCGTCCGCTAGTCAATAACCGAAAAACATTCGCAAACGTAGGTTCCTTTGAGCCTGCGTTTTTTTTATTGGATTTGTAGGTTTTTTAATAGTGGGTTCATGAACAACCATATTCATTACCGGTTAAGTTAAAATATATCCTTTTTTCTTGTTAAGTGGTATA
>NZ_FQWR01000046.1:0-7186 GCF_900129735.1 Fibrobacter sp. UWCM
GTATACCACTTAACAAGAAAAAAGGATATATTTTAACTTAACCGGTAATGAATATGGTTGTTCATGAACCCACTATTAAAAAACCTACAAATCCATCCTCGAGGATGCTATTGATATGTTAAAAAAGTGCGTGCGCAAAAGAATTGATGAACTCGATTCGTTGATTGAATTGCTCTAAAAAAAGGAGATAAAATGAAGATTCTTGTGACTGGTGCGGCGGGCTTTATCGCCTCGAAGATTATGGCGATGCTTTCGGCCCGCGGGGACGAGGTTGTCGGCCTCGACAACATCAACGACTATTACGATGTGCGCCTCAAGTACGGGCGCCTGTGGGAAAACGGTTTCCGTTCTGCGAACGGAGGCGTGCTTGCCGAAATCCCCTTCGGGCAGATGCTCGAAAGCACGATGCTCACGGGTGCGCGCTTCGTGCGCATGGACCTCGCCGACAAGGAATCTATCGACAAACTTTTTGCTGCCGAGAAGTTCGACAAGGTGGTGAGCCTTGCTGCCCAGGCGGGCGTGCGCTACTCCATCACGAACCCATATGCCTACATGCAGAGCAATATGGTCGGCTTCCTCAACATTCTCGAGGCATGCCGCCACAACCAGGTGAAGCATCTGCTCTATGCGTCGTCCAGTTCTGTTTATGGCCTGAACAGCAAGGTCCCGTACAGCGAAGACGACAAGGTTGACAACCCGGTTAGTTTGTATGCAGCGAGCAAGAAGAGCAACGAACTGATGGCGCATTCCTACGCGAAGCTTTACGGCATCCCGATGACGGGACTGCGCTATTTCACGGTTTACGGCCCGTGGGGGAGGCCCGACATGAGCCCGATGCTGTTTGCCCGCGCCATTTCGAAGGGCGAGCCCATCAAGGTGTTCAACAACGGTGACATGATTCGCGACTTCACCTACATCGACGACATCGCCGAGGGCAGCGTGCATGCGCTTGACCACATGCCTGTCGCAGAAAAGTGCCCGAACGGTGTGCCATACAAGGTGTACAACATCGGGTGCAGCCACCCGGTAAAGCTGATGGACTTTATCGCCGAAATCGAGAACGCCTACGGCGAGCCCGCGAAGAAGGAATTCTTGCCGATGCAGCCGGGCGATGTTTACCAGACGAACGCCGACACCACGAAGCTCGAGGCGGAATGCGGCTACAAGCCCCACTGGAGCCTGCACGACGGCATCGCCGAGTTCATGAAGTGGTACAAGAGCGACAAGAACCCGCTGAGGTAGGGCTGTTGCTGGATGCGGGGCACAAGATGCCCGCGGGGTCGCTGACGCGCCCCCGCGAAATATTTTTCAAAAAATGCGCCGGGGGTATTGACAACCGCCCTGCGTTTGTGTATATTTGATAGTGAACAAGTGTGTAGGTTTTTGGGGCGATATGAACGAAGAGATTGTAATTTTCAGGACCGATGACGAGTCCATCAATGTGGAGGTCCGTTTCGAGGACGAGACGGCCTGGCTTACGCAGGACCAGATGTCCGTGCTGTTTAGCAAGTCTAAATCGACCATAAACGAGCATATAAAGAATGTATTCAAAGAGGGAGAACTAGACGAAAAAGAGGTTGTTCGGAAATTCCGAATAACCACTCCGCATGGGGCGATTGAGGGCAAAACGCAGTCTCACGAGGTGAATTTCTACAACCTTGATGTCATTATTTCTGTGGGCTATCGCGTAAAGTCCTTGCGAGGCACTCAGTTTAGGCAGTGGGCCACGAAACGCCTCAAGGAATACATCGTCAAGGGCTTCACGATGGACGACGATCGCCTAAAAAAGTTGGGCGGAGGCAATTACTGGCAAGAACTTCTGGCGCGGATTCGCGACATCCGTGCCAGCGAGAAGGTGTTCTACCGACAGGTTCTCGACATTTACGCGACGAGTATTGACTATGACCCCAAGGCGGATACATCGGTTCTGTTCTTCAAGAAGGTGCAGAACAAGATGCATTTTGCCGTGCACGGGCAGACTGCGGCGGAGGTCATCTATAGCCGCGCAGATGCCGAAAAGGTTTTTATGGGACTTACGACTTTTTCTGGGGATAAGCCGACTCTTCAAGAGGCGTTGATTGCCAAAAATTATCTGGATGAAAGGGAATTGCGAGCCATGGGACAAATCGTTTCAGGTTATCTGGACTTCGCAGAGCGCAAGGCCGAACGCCATGAACCGATGACTATGGCGGACTGGTCAAAGCACCTGGATCAAATCCTGACGGCTGGTGGCGAACAGTTGCTTAAAGGCAATGGCTCTGTTTCCCATGAACAGGCGGTCGAAAAGGCTACCGGTGAATATCGCAAATACCAGCAAAAGACGCTCTCGTCTGTAGAAAAGGCTTTCTTGGATTCTATCAAGACGATCGAGAAAAAGACTTCGAAAAAATAGTTTGTTCCAACATCAGATTTAGGCTGAAGAAAAGCCGAGGATGTTGTTCGTCCGGATATTGCGCCAATGCTGGCTGGGGAACTCGAGGTACGTCAGCGTTTCGCCAACTCCCTTCGCGTACATGTCCGCGGCCGAGTTCAGCTTCATCTCGCGCAACTTGCGTTCAACGTCCTTGACCTTGGCTAGCGTGGCCTCGCGGTCCTCCTGGGCGTAGGTGGCCTTGAGCAGGGCGGCCACTGCGGCGAACTTGTTGCGTGGAACCTTCGTGAACACGTTCCTGAAGAAGTGAACCCCGTCTCGTCTCCCGCATTGCGTTAGGGATCGAAGCCCGAAGGGCCGGGAGGGCCGCTCGTCAACTGCGCTCGGCCCTCTAGGCGGGGAAACCGTGGGGTGACGCCACGGTTCCGTGCCGCGAGAGCCCGCCCCCGGCCCTGGCCGGGGAACGCCCCGAACTCAACAATCTCAGCCGCGCCGCCGTCGACCAGCGGGATTCCATTCACAATGCCAGGCTGATTCCCCCGTGCATCATCGGGAAGAATGTCTCCATCGAGAACTGCACCATCGGCCCGAACGTGACTATCGGTGACAACTGCAAGCTCAAGAACCTGACGATGAAGGACTGCATCATGTGGGACAACGAAGAAATCGGATATTCCCACTTCGAGAACAAGATTATCGCTAGTTGCTAGGGGAGATTCTGTAGAAGGAACACAACAGAGGGGCTCGCGCCCCTCTGTCGTGTTTTGAGAATATCCCCATGCAGGGTGGCGATTGGACTGTGTTTTACAGAAAATGTAAAAGATAAGGAGTGGGACGATTTTGGGGGTATGGAGGGGGTGTAATCGGGTGGCAGGATGTGCCGTGCACTCGCCAGGTTAAAGATGTTGTCGCGGGTATTAACAGATTCTTCTTCAGCGAGGGGCGGCTCCGCCAAGGGGCTCCGCCGCCCCTCGCAAGATGAGGCGTATTTGGGGATGGGACTGATGAATGGTTGGACTTTGGGGGCTGTTTTTCGTAAGAAATGAACGTTTGAATAAATTTTATGCTATTTTTATTTTTAAATGAAACAAATTGAATATGCATCACCTTTTTTAAAATCCATAAAATTGCAAAATTTTATGGGATTCCAGGAGTGGGAATCCCTGTTGAACGATGTTACTGTTATCATTGGAAATAACACAAAAGGTAAAACGAGCGTATTAAACGGTATTCAAGTCGCATTAGGCGCTTTTTTGCAGTGCCTAGGTGATTTGCCGGGAACAAGGGCTTATCGTCGCCAGATTCTTGAAGATGAGCGTTATTGCTGGTTTGACGACTCTTCTCGCGACTACTTGTATAGTGATCAAAAGACAAGAGTTTCTGTTCTGTCTTCGTTGTCTTGTGTTTCTCCGGGGCAATTCTTTGGTACGCCGATAGGGTGGTATAGGGAATTGGTAGGGGCTTCAACTAGCCACAACCAGCGTTGTATTGGTGAATTGCAAGAATTTGTTGATGCTGTAGTTGAGTCTAGAAAACCCTTGTCTGACAACGAGCCTGATGTTGCAAAAAAAAGTGTCTTGCCGGTATTGCTTTCTTTCGGAACAAACCGTTTGTCATCACAAATGAGGATGAATAAGGATACCTCTGAAAGAATGTCTAGGGTAAAGAGGGCCTACAAGGCCGCCTTGACGGAAAAAGTTGACTTTGCTAGTGCTCATGGTTGGTTCTTGAATGCAGAAAAAAACATTCGCAGTGGAAAAGAGTTTGAGGGCACGAAAATTGCTTTTATTGATGCGATAAAGACGGCAATACCGTATATCTCTGAAATTGATATTGATATGGCGTATGGCGAACTGGATGCTGTAGTTGGGTTGGATGCGCGCAAGTCTAGGCATCGTTTTTCGCAGTTGAGTGACGGCTTTAAGTCGATGATTAATCTTGTTGCAGAAATTTCTCACAGGTGTATCGAACTGAACGGATTCCTTGGTGAGAAGTCGATTACCAATACCCCTGGTGTAGTTCTTATCGATGAAATAGACTTGTACCTGCATCCCAAGTGGCAACGACATGTCTTGGCTGACCTGAAAAAAGCATTTCCGTTAATTCAGTTTATCGTCACGACCCATTCTCCATTTATTGTGCAAAGTGCACCGAAAAATGGTTTGATTGTTTTGGACAATGAATCACTTGAAGAAAACAATCAAATGGCTAGTCTTGAGGATGTTGCGATTAAATTTATGGGAATGTCCGAAGATACCCGTAGAAGCGAAAAATATAATGAAATGGTTAGGCTTGCTACAGAATACTTTGATATAGTGAAATCTGGTGGCGAACTAACAACAGAACAGGAAAATCGGTTGACCCAAATTGAAACGGAAAATTCGGATGATCCGGCTTATGTTGCACTACTAAAGGCTGAGAGAAATACCCGATGAGACCTGTAGAAAAATGGCCGGTAGGACATGCGTATCAAGGTGGGGTTGTTCAGGCGACGTATAAACCGTATCAAAGTGCCAAGCCTGTACTTAATGAAAATTTGGGAGAATTCTGTTCGTATTGCGAAGTTGCTGAACATGTTGTACGTTCCGAGGCTGTAGAGCATACATTGCCTAAAAGCTCGAATACGAATTTAACTTATTCCTGGAATGATTTTTTGTTGGGGTGCTCTATTTGCAACGCCATGGACAATAAGGGAAATGTAAATCCGTCTCCTGTTTGTCATTTTCCTCACAAGAACAATACTTTTTTGAGCTTCGTTTACACCCCCGTTGGTGGAGTGTTGGTTAATCCGTCCCTGCAAAATCCGACATCAATACAAGGAGCACAGGAATTGCTCAATTTGACGGGAATCGGTAAGATGCCTCAAATGAATCAAGCGTCGGATAATCGTTGGTCTCACCGTCGAGGCTCCTGGATACTTGCCCAAAAATACCGGACGAAATATTTGTCTAAATCTACGCCAGCGGAAAGAACTGAGGTCGTTGAGTTCATTGTTGACTTGGTTCAGAATCGTGGCAATTGGTCTGTCTGGTTTACTGTTTTTTTTGGAATTGACGAGGTCCGAAAAGCGTTGCTTGATAATCTGAACTTCCCAGGAACTGCGAGCCATTGCTTTGATCCAAATAATCATTACGAACCGATTGAACGAAATCCAGGAATGCCAGATCCCGTGTAGGTGGAACAATCTTCAAAAAATGATTGGTTGACGTTGTTCTATAATTCCACTTCGGCTATATCAACATCCTCTCCAACGCCTCTAATTTGGTGGTGTATGTCAGAATAAATGGATTTGATTTTTTCTTTTAAATCGTTTTCCCATTGCAAGATGGAACCTTGAGAGAAGGCTTCGTTATATTGCTTTTCTATTTCGTCATTTAAAATGCGAATAAATCCATAAAAGGCTTCGCTTCCGCTTCCGATGGCAATAAATAGAACCTTGCTGTCTTTTGGCAAATAAGTGTAATTACAGTATGATTTGTAACGGGCATCTTCGTATTTGAAATAGTATTCAGTAAATACTTTATCATTGCTTTTGGAAAGAAGAATGAATTGATCTGGTGAATCATCTCCATGCTTTAGCCAATATTGGCTTGTGAAAGAATTTATGTCATCATATTTCTTTACTTCTCTTAGTGCTTGGACGAATGTTTTGAATTTCTCGTCACTTCCGGCCATGGCTATGTATGCAGTGTTGTTGCATATGGGAATAATTTTTGTTCCGCTATTTTGCCAGTAGACATTTCCTGTTGTAGTAATTTTAATATTATCCATTTGAATTTGAATTGGACTTCCGTCTTTAGATGAAATTGTCCTTGTTTGATCTCCAAATAGGAATCCTTTCTTTTTTGTAAGTGCTGCGACGATAAGTGTCATAATTGCTCCGTTTTTTTCTAATTATACATTTTTTTAATAATGGCGTTGGTGTCGAAATCATACACTACATTCTCTAGGGTGGATATTGACTACATCGAATAAAAAGAGTATATTCCCAATGAGATGATTATGGGTGAGAAATGGCGTTACCCAAATCTATAATTGAGGAAAAATGACTCCGCGTAAAAAGACTGACATGAAAGTGAAAACAAAAATGGCGCGAAAGATGAAAGGCCTAAAACCCAAAGATATGCGGATAGATCCGTCAATGTGGCCTCTAGTCTTGCAATCCTTATTTTCTGCTGGAGAGGTCGCGATAGCATCGGTTAATCTTCCGATTGCAATATTTGCGGCTTTTTTTGGTGGTGTAATTGCGGAATTGAAACAGCAAAGTTTTCAGCAAACAATAGATAGGCTGGATGATTGCTATAAAGAGCTCGTCTCTAAGGACTTAATATCCAAAGAATTCCTTGAATCGGATGATTATGCGAATTTAATGATCGATATAATAAAAAGGATAAATTCTTTTAATCGGGAAGAAAAGAGAGTGGCGGTTGTCCAAATTTATAAACAGGTTGTACAGAATCAGCTTGCATATGATGATTCTAATGAAAAAATCTTTATTGATATTCTCGGAAATATTTCTACGCAGGAGATTTTGGTGTTAAATTTTGTTGAAATGAATGCAAAAGAACTTGAAACAATTGATACTTGGTGGAATTTTTATGACCTTTTTGCTCAGCAGAATATAACTGCAATAGATAAGTACAAGTTTAAGTTCTATGCGTCTCACTTAGAGCAGATGGGCCTTATTTTCTGTTCTGATTTAGATGGATATGATAATAATCTGGACCATGCAGGAGTTTAATAAGAGGGTAGCATAAGCTACTATATTCATTGCGCAACCCCAAAAAGGTAAAACAATGGCAAAAGTCAACTACA